>JBHEOF010000195.1:0-2834 GCA_046261715.1 Bacteroidales bacterium | reverse complement strand
TTTATTCACACCGGCGACCTGCATCTCGACACCCCTTTTAAAGGGTTGAGTGGTGTAAACCGCGAGCTGGCCGGCCGGTTGAAAGATGCTACCTTTAAAAGTTTTCAGCGAATCATTGATATCTGCATTGAAGAAAGCTTAGATTTTTTGCTGATCACCGGCGATATTTTCGACAGCGAGATCCAGAGTCTGGCAGCACAGCTTCGGTTTGTAAAGGAACTTGAAAAACTTTCTGCCCGGGGAATCCCCACTTATATGATTTGTGGCAATCACGACCCGTTAAATTCCTGGATGGAAGAGCTGAAGTTGCCTGAAAATGTATTTCGCTTCGGAGCATCGGAAGTGGAGTGTTTTACCTTTGAGAAAGACGGGAAACCCCTGGCAGATATTTATGGCATAAGCTACGGAACCAAAACAGAGAACCGCAGTCTGGCCGATGCCTATGTGCTGAAAGAAAATCCTGCTCCATTTTCCATTGCCTTGCTGCACGGTACCATTGGCCCGGCAGGGGCACACGAAAATTATGTGCCCTTTCGTCTTGAAGATATAAAAAGCAAGGGCTTTGATTACTGGGCACTGGGACACATTCACAAGCATCATGTAGTGCACCCTGCACACCCGGCCATTGTTTATCCGGGCAACCCCCAGGGGCGTGACTTTGGTGAGACAGGCCAGAGAGGCTGCTACAGGGTTGTTATTGCCGAAAATAATTCTCCTGAAATGACATTTGTTCCCACACAATACATAAGGTTTGAAGAAGTAGTTGCGGATTTAACCGGCCTCGATAATATCGGAGAACTAACCGGCCGCATCTATGGTGCCGTTGAGGAGCTTGAAGGATACCGTAAGAATTCAGCCCGTATCTTGCGTGTAACTCTGAAAGGGCGCACCGCTTTGCATGGTTTGCTGCACCGCCCCGGTGAAACCCAAAACCTGCTCGGCATGCTCAATGAGGGGCAGTTGCAGCAGGAATTTTTCACTCTCTTTGATAAATTAATATTGCAGACTTTGCCCGATGTGGATCTGGATGAAATGAAAGAAGCCAATGACTTTACAGCAGAGATCCTGAAATCCTTTGACAGCCTGGAAGCTGATCACAAAAAGTACGAAGAGCTATTATCGGCATTGGATCATGAGTTTGGTAGTCAGCCTGCAAAAAGAGAACTGGAAGAACTCACTGAAGAAGATAAAAAGGAAATCCTGGAAAATGCCCGTTGGATGCTTATGGATCAACTCATAAAAGACAAATCATGATCATAAAAGATATACATATTGACGGTTTCGGGATTTTTCATGATTTTTCCCTGACATCCCTTGACAAAGGAGTTAATATCATCGTAGGGAACAATGAAACGGGCAAATCTACATTGCTGAAGTTTCTGCGGTTTACCCTTTTTGGTTATCCCCGCCGTATTGATCAGCGCATGGCTCCGATACATGGCGGCAACCATGGCGGCAGAATAAACGTACTGCTATCATCTGGGGAAGAAGCCATTTTTGAAAGGAACGGATCCGATAAGATCCGTTTACTCCGGGGCAGCCAGGAATTCAACGATGTTAATTCATGGAACAGGTCGCTGGGGCATGCATCAGCCGGATTATACAATAATATTTACGCCTTTACGCTGGATGAACTGGTTGGACTGGCATCGCTGGAAGAATCAGGTGTGGAGGATAAGATTTTCAGCCTCGGTCTGGGTTTAGGGAATATTTCGGTTACCGACCTGGAGAAGAATATCACCGATGTAACCAATGAAATTTATAAGTCACGTGGCAGCATACAGCAGGTACCGGTAATTCTGAAGGAAATTGAAGAAAACCACCGCCAGATTCGGGAAATCCGCAATCATCTTTCTGAATACCGTCAGTTGACAGCTGATATTGAGCAACTGGAACAGGATGCACAATCGTCGGAAGAAGAACTGAAAACACTTCGTCAGGAGCACGCGTGGGTAGATAAATATCTGCGCTGTTATGAAAGCTTCCTGGCAATACGCCGCGCTGATAAAGAACTGCAAAATCTGCCTTCTCTTCATCAACTCCCCGAAAAAGGGATCGCTCTGCTTGAAAAAAACCTTGAAAGAAAAGCTGATCTTTCCCAAAGGATTCAAATCCTGGTGAATGGCACAGCCGATGAGCAGGGTATTAATGAGATTGAAAAGATACTGGAAGAAGTTTCTGAAAATGTTCCATTGCTTGAAAATCAGGGTCAGGTTGAATTTGTTAGCCGTAACCTTGAAAACTACAAGCAAACGCTCAAGGAAAAAGCCGAAGAGTCTGACAAGATCAGGGAACTGGACAAGGATATCTCCGGAACCATTGCCGGAAAGATCAGCAGCCAATGGTCGGAAGTTGATGTGATGGAGTTCCGCGATGTGGCAACCCATCGCAGCAGGATTGATGAGTTCGCTGTATCCATGCAAAATCTCAGGGATGAACTGCGTGATTGGCAAGCCAGTGAAAAAACCCTTATGTCGCAGAAAAGCAGGTTCAACGCCAAAGCTATTGCCGGGCTCTTTGCCCTGGTACTTGTTATTGCTTCGGCACCCGCTTTTTACTACAGTCTTTATATCTTCAAAAAGATTTGAAACTTTCCCCTGAGTTGTCCATACAATCCTTGCCTGAAATATTTCAGCAGATTGATTACATGAAAAAACTCATCAATCAACGCGATCAGCTGCGGCAGAAGGTTCAGGAGCAGCGTTTTCCCATAATCTATGATTACGAAAGTAAAGTGAAGATGCTGGGCGGCTTTCTGGAAAATCCACCCCAGGGCCGGGATACAGAAATACTTGCTAATGCTGTTGTTGCTGAGTACAAACAGGCAGAAGAAC
>JBHEOF010000194.1:2606-2874 GCA_046261715.1 Bacteroidales bacterium | reverse complement strand
GGTGTATATATCGTACGAATGAAGCTGACTTCAGATAAATTTCAAGGTGCAAAGTTTGTAAAATAACGAACTTTTCTTAGTTCTTAAGGCTATAATTTGCCCTGACTGGCATTGGGGCAAATTATACCTTAAAACATAAAATTCAGGTACTTAGGATTAAACATTTATAGCATTTGCTTATTCCTTTTAGTCTGTCATAAATTAAATATTCATCTATGAAAAAAGTAATTCTTCTTTTTACTTCTATTGCTTTAAGTTGTTTTTTTAG
>JBHEOF010000194.1:0-2578 GCA_046261715.1 Bacteroidales bacterium | reverse complement strand
TCTCCATTGAAGGTACCAGTCTTGGTGCATCGACCGATTTGAACGGTGAATACGTTATTCCGGGCATTCCGGCGGGAACATATACCATTAAAATCAGCTATATGGGATATAAAGAATTAGAACAAACCATCGATTTAAAATCGGGAGAAACTCAGGAATTAAATTTTATGCTCGAGGCTCAAAGTATTCTTGGGGAAGAAATCATTATAACTGCCCAGGTCCAGGGCCAGCGGGCTGCAATGAACCAGCAGCGGGCTTCAAACTCAATTGTTGACATTGTTGCTTCTGACAGAATAAGGGAAGTACCTGACGTGAATGCTGCTGAATCGATTGGACGTCTGCCTGGTGTATCTCTGCAACGGAGTGGGGGTGAAGGTAATAAAGTTGTTGTTCGGGGACTTTCTCCGCAATATACCATAGTTCAGCTTGATGGTGTAAGATTATCAGGTGTTGATTTGGACAGAAGTGTAGGTCTTAGTGGTATTACTTCTGAAATGCTGGATGGGATTGAACTCTTCAAGAGTTTAACAGCGGACAAGGATGCAGATGCCTTTGGCGGAATTATTAATCTGAGAACACGGGTTGCAGAAAAGGGATTCCGTGTAGATGCTCTCGCACAAACAGGATATAACGACCTCGAACAAAGCTTTGGTAATTATAAATTTTCGTTAGGTGTTGGCAATCGTTTTTTTGAAGACAAATTAGGTGTGTTGATAAATGCAGGCACGGAACAGGTAATTCGATCATCTGACAGATTTAATGCAGGTTATGATGCAGTGCCAACAGTGAGTCAGGGAGACTCACTAAAAACAAGTAATGCATCAATTACAGAGGTTTCAGCAACCAGGAACAGAAAATTCGGGAGTTTGGTAATGGATTATAAAAACGATTTTATGACGATTAAATTCAACAATACCATTAACAACATGACGAACAACAATGTGCAACGTCAGAATCAGTTCAGATTTGGGGAGAACGATTTCAGAATGATAATGTCGGAAGATAAACCGGTCGAAATCATACGAACACATTCTTTGTACAGTTCATTTAATATTTTTAGTACAACACTTAATATCAACCTTTCATACAACAATACAAAACTGGATAAAACTTATGATAACTATACATTTGTTGATGATCAGGCGTTGAACGATCAATACAAAAGTATTCCTGAGGGTGATAAATTCTTCAAAGAGCCATCTTATTTAATTGACAAGTATTATGATGTCACTTCAGCTTATTTTGCCTATTTGAATAACAATGTAAGAGATACTACTTTCAGGCTCGATGAAACTAAAACTGCTGAAATCAATTGGAAAGTGCCTTTTACCCTTCATGAGCAAATATCAGGTTTTTTAAAAATCGGGGCTAAATACAATCAAAAAGAAAGAACCAGCGACAGGGAAAGTTTTGAATCTTACTATCATGGCGGAATTGGCACAAACAGCCGAAGACCACGCGTTTATGAAAAATTTCCTGAGCTTTTGGCGCTAAAAGATATTCCGGGATATGTGGCAAAAACAGGTATTCCCGCTTTGAACTTTGATGATCCTGATTATAAATATCGTGATTTACTACATGGCAGGTACCAAATGGGCTGGTCTCCCGATCTTAAACGATTGCAAGAGGTGCATAATTACAGCTTGTACCCTTCAGACCAGATATACAGGCTCGGTGTTCAGTCTGCAGATCAGGATTATTCAAACGTGGAAAAACTGATGGCATACTATATAATGGCTGAAATTAAAATAGGTAAAAGGATTATGTTATTGCCTGGTGTACGTTATGAATATATGCAAACAGAGTACACCGCCAATTATATTTGGGCAGATCCATTTGCACAAAGCGGAGTGAAGATTGGATATCCGGATACTGTAAGTGTGAAGGACAGAAATAACAAAAACTGGTTTCCGAGTGTTAATATGAAAATTGATGTAAATAAATCAATTGATATTCGTGCTGCTTATTACAAAAGCGCTTCACGCCCCGATTACCGCTTATTATCCCCCGCTATAGTTTCCGATAATAACCGAAGACAAATAGCTGCTTTTAATCCATATTTGAATCCTGCGATAGGAAATAATTATGAGTTGGGTTTCTCTTTTTACAGCAATAAATTGGGACTCTTGTCTGCGAATTTATTCTACAAGAATATCATTGATCTGATATACCGTATTCCTGATTATCAAACTCAATATTTTGATGCCATTATAGGCGCTCCCGAAGGTTTTATTGAATCGTTGGAAAAACCGCGGGAATTATACAGTGATGAACTTATTAATCCAATGGGAGGATCTCAGATGAGCAATTATCCTGTAAATAATCCCAACAAGGCTGAATTAGGTGGAATTGAACTCAGTTGGCAAACCAATTTCTGGTATTTAAAAAGCCCGATATTGCGAGGTATTGTGCTTAACCTAAATTATTCAAGAATATGGTCTGAGACGAAATATCCCTATCTGGAGATTATAACAACTTATTCAGATGATTTTATACCAGTAGTTACAAATACACCTTACTATCGCACCCGAACCGGAAAAATGCTCGATCAACCGACCACATTGTACAATGCAGGCGT
>JBHEOF010000193.1:0-2875 GCA_046261715.1 Bacteroidales bacterium | reverse complement strand
CTTTTAGCTTTGCCTTGCCTTTTTCAAGATTGGATTCAAGATCTTTAATTTCATCTTGCAGGTTTGTTTTTACATCACCGGCAGAATTATTGGCTTTCTCTTTCAGTTTATTAAGATCCGTTTTCCATTCTTCCATCTGTGATTCAAACTTTTTCTTATATTCATCAAATGTATTCATAACATCTCCTTTATTTTTTTTGTTAAACACTAAATTCACTTATTATATAACAAAATTATCATAAAAAATCAATTTTATTTTGCAATTGTCAAAATATTTTTATACAATTACATAATGTGCCTGATAGAGTTGTAAGAAGACATATTGGAATTATTTGGAATTAAATTTTTTGGATAAAATATTTTTATAAGGGAGAATTAATGAAAAGATTAAAGGATAAAACAGTAATAATAACTGGCGGCTCTGGCGGAATTGGTGCGGTTACAGGAAAAATGATGCTGCAGGAAGGTGCAAAAGTGCTTTTGGTCGATATTGATGAAGATGCATTAAAAAAAGTTGCCTCGGAAATTAACTCACCCGATCTACATATTTTTCCGGCTGATGTAACCGATGAAAAGCAGGTGAAAGCATATGCCGATAAAGCCAAGAAACTGTTTGGTCAGGTAGATGTCTTTTTCAATAATGCCGGTATAGAAGGTGATGTTAAACCTCTTGATGAATACCCGATAGATACTTATCACAATGTAATAGCTGTTAATATTCACGGCGTATATTATGGACTAAGGCATGTATTCCCTCTTATGAAAGAAAATGGCGGTTCCGTAATTATAACTTCATCTGTAGCCGGATTATCAGGAACTGCAAATGTATTACCTTATGTAGCAAGCAAATATGCAGCCAATGGTATGATGCGTTCAGCCGCTCTGGAAGGTGCCCCATTTAAAATAAGGGTTAACACTATCAACCCTTCACCGGTTGATAATCGGATGATGCGTTCACTGGAAGAAGGATTTGCCCCTGGAAAAGCTGGTGCGGCTAAACAAAATTTTGAAAAAGCCATTCCACTTGGTCGCTATGCTACTAATGAAGAAGTTGCAGAACTAGCGATATTTCTTGCAAGTGACCAAAGCAGTTTTATTACGGGAACAGAAAATCCTATTGACGGTGGAATGATGGCCTAAACCCATTTTTTAACTATAAATTATTAACAAAAATTTTGGAGAAAAATGAAAACACTAGCTTTTTTAATTGACGAAATTGACAAATCCAAAGAATTGATTCGGTTTGCAGCATTGTTTGCAAAAGATATCAATGCTAAGGTACATGTTTTGCATGTTCAATATCCACATGTGTATGGCACCCATGGTTATATGGGTGCAGCAGTTGCACCTAACCCAGAACAGCTTCAAAAAATTGCTGATGAGATTAACGAAAAAGTTGACGAAATTATTAAAGAATTAAAAGCAAAAGTCTCTGGACTTCCCTCAATAGAATTTAAGTCTGAGATAGGCGCTGCGTCAGCAATACTTAAAGAAAAAGTTGAAAACAATGAATATGACATGGTAATGCTTCAGGGCAACAATGAGCAGGGTTTTTGGCTGCAAAATTCTGTAATTATGGATGTTGTTCGTAATGTGCCCTGTCCCGTCTGGATCATCTCACCTGATGCAGAGTATCAACCTTTTAATAAAATCATTTACGCCACAGATCACAATGAAGAAGATATATCAACACTAAAAAAACTGATTGGGTTGACGAAACCTTTTAATCCGGAAATCCTTGCGCTGCACATTTCAAATGATGATGAATTTGAGAAAAAACTAAAGAGTAAGGGTTTTGCTGAGATTCTTGGTGAAAAAACAGGTTACAACAAGGTTACTGTTAAGATGATAGCCGATAAGGATAGAAAGGATGCTGTTGAAAGTCTTGTAAGCGAAGCTGAAAAAGCAAAAGCAAACCTCATAGTGGTTTTAAAGGAAAACAGAAACTTTTTTGAGCACCTGTTTAAAAGCAGTTTTACAGCAGAACTTGTTAAGAAAACTCAATTGCCCATACTGGTTTTTCAAGCAAAAAATTAATATTATAATTTTTTTTATTTGTATTCACTAAACTGATTTGCCGTGTTTAAGAAAATCCAATATTTATGGGTAGAACTCAATTCAAGTTTCTGGTTTATACCCATCCTGATGATTTTAATTACCATTGTCTCTGCCATTGGGTTTATTTATCTCGATAGCCAAACTGCGTATTCTCCGGAAGGAATTTTAAAATACCTTTTACCTGCCAGTATTGATTCAGCAAGAAGCATACTCACCATCATAGCCGGGGCGATGATGGGGTTGCCGGTACTGTTTTTTCCATAACTCTTGTGGTGCTTACCCTGGCATCTTCGCAGCTGGGTTCCCGCCTGGTAAGGAATTTTATGTACGACAGGCTCAACCAGGTTGTTTTGGGCACCTACGTTTCATCTTTTGTGTATTGCCTGATCATTTTGAGTTCGCTTAAGGATAATGAAAGTTTTCATTTTGTTCCGGCAATTTCAGTTCTTGCTGCCCTGGCATCGGCTATTGCCGGTATCATTTTGCTGGTTATTTTTATTCATCATGTTTCCATGAGTATTCAATCCGACAAAGTAATCTCTGACATCTCTGATGCCATGTTCAAAAGTATCAGTAAACTCTTTCCAGATGAAGTTGGCCATGAAGAAGAAGAAAAACCGGCTCCCGATATTGACACCTTGAAACAAAAATATGCTTTCAAACAAGAGGTCAGATGTAAAAGAAGCGGCTACCTGCAATCAGTTGATGGTGATGGTTTGCTTCATATTGCTCAGGAGAATGACTGCATCATTATTTTGCATCACCGCCCCGGTGATTTTCTGGTGAAAGATATAGTTGTTTGCGAAATACTTTGCAA
>JBHEOF010000192.1:0-2952 GCA_046261715.1 Bacteroidales bacterium | reverse complement strand
AAAACGAATGAGTCAAGTCAAACAATTAATCCGTCTGTATGACCAGGGAGTTGCCAAGAAAGCAATTGCCCGAAAGCTGGGGATGAGTAAAAACACAGTAAAAGCCTACATTCAAAAGATTGAGAGCGGAGAGCTTAATTCTAAATCACTTCTGTCGCTGGACGAGCCGGTATTGGAAGGAAAACTTTTTTCCGGGAATCCTTCCTATAAGGATACGCGGTATGAAAACCTGAAAAACAATCTTTCTTATTATGCAAGTGAGTTAAAAAAGACCGGGGTTACCCGGCAGTTATTATGGAATGAATACATTCAGGCATATTCCGATGGTTACCGTTATACCCAGTTTTGCTATCACCTGGCACAATATCTTATAGCAAAGAATCCCACGATGGTACTGGAACATCAACCCGGGGATAAATTGTACATTGATTATGCCGGTAAAAAGCTTTCCTACATTGATCGTGAAACAGGTGAGATTATCGAATGTGAGGTGTTTGTAGCCTGTCTTCCGTATTCTGAATACTGTTTTGCAATGGCGGTAGAAAGCCAAACCATCCAGGACTTTGTTTATGCACTTACCTGTTGCCTGCATGACTTAGGCGGTGTTCCCCAAACACTGGTTCCGGATAACTTAAAATCAGCAGTTGTAAAATCGGACAAATATGAACCTGGAATCAATAAATTGCTTGAAGACTTAGCCAATCAATACAATACCACAGTAACGCCTGCCCGTGTCCGAAAACCCAGGGATAAGGCTTTGGTCGAGAACCAGGTCAAACTGGTTTACAGCCGGGTATATGCCCAACTGCGGAACCGGCAGTTTTTTGATATCCATTCGCTTAACCAAGCGGTTAAAGAAAAAATACTGGCCCATAACCAAACACGGATGCAGCAAAAAGATTACTGCCGGCAGGAAAAATTTATTTCCGATGAAAAACCCCTGCTTAAGCCACTGCCGTTAAACCGGTTTGAAATCAAATATTCCACAGAGCTGACCGTAAACAAAAACAATTATGTTTTTCTGTATTGCGACAAGCATTATTACAGCGTTCCTTTTCCCTATATCGGTCAAAAAGTAAAATTTATTTTTACCCGCTCCATGGTGTACATATATGCAAAAGGCGAGCAAATAGCCGTACACCGGCGCAGCTTCAACAAAGGCCGTTATACCACAGTCAAAGAACATCTCTGTTCCCATCACCAGCATTATCTTGACCGAAGCCCGGAATACTACATTAAAATGGCAAGGCGGTATTCCCCTGTATTAGGCAAACTTACAGAGCATATTTTTAATCAGGATAAATATACGGAACAGCTCTACCGCAGTTGTGACGGACTGTTTAGCCTTAGAAGAAAAACTGAGCCGGAAGTATTTGACAAAGCCTGCACTATGGCTATCGAATATGAAAACTATTCCTATGGTTTTATCCTGAATATCCTGAAAAACAACATGACCGGACAAACCCCGGAAGAGATAGAAAAGACTTTGCCTGAACACAAAAATGTAAGAGGGGCAAAGTATTTTGAATAACAGTAATATAAATTTAAAACGTACAAATTATGATGAAATTAGAATCTCAATTTAAAGAACTCCGCCTGCATGGTATGGCCCAATCCTGGCAGGCATTGACTGAAACCCGCAGACACCACGAACTGTCACTTACCGAGGGGCTGGAAATATTGTTGCAGAACGAAAACCAGCACCGGCAAAATAACCGTTTCGAACGGCTGCGCCGGAATGCAAAGTTCCGTTATCATGCATCAACCGAAGAAATTGTATATGATGTTGCAAGAGGCCTGGATAAATCACACATCGGAGAACTTGCCACCGGCGAATATATCAGCAAGGGGGAAGCGGTTCTGATCACCGGAGCCACCGGTTGCGGGAAAAGTTTTCTGGCTTCGGCTCTTGGGCATCAGGCTTGTTTCCATGGCTTTAAAGTAGCTTATCACAATGTTCAGAAATTGCTCCTGCAAACAAAAATGGCAAGAGCAGATGGATCGATTTACAAACTTTTCGAAAAGCTCTCAAAAACCGATTTGTTAATCCTGGATGACTTTGGATTGACCAATCTTGAAAAGCAGCAACAAATGAATCTGCTGGAAATTATTGAAGACAGGCATGCACGAAAAGCAACTATAATTGCAAGCCAACTGCCTGTTGCAAGCTGGTATCATATCATAGGAGAAGAAACAATTGCCGATGCAATTTTAGATCGTTTGGTGCCTACTTTCCACCGCATTGAATTAAAAGAAGAGAGTTTAAGAAAAAAAGTGTAATATTGTCATACTTTCTGTTCTTTGAACCATTTTCTGCGAGGGGGGTCAATATCACCGAAACGGGGGTCACCGAAATATCCAGACGGATTGTTTTTAAATGCAGATGCAGGGTTCGACTTGGAAGACTTTCGGGTTTACTGTTATCAACATGAATTCGTGGATAACATTGACCAGAACCGAAGAAACGGGAATATAAAAGAATATCTTTTTCCTGTTTTCCGCACTTTTTCGGGACACCCTTGTAAGTTACAAGCCAGCGGCTATGAGTACATTATTGGTGCCCGCCTTAAAAATGAACCGGACAAAAATAAAACCGAGATACTTCAACACACTTTCAGCGAAGGCAACACTACCAGCATTATAAAAAACGAAAACACACGACTTATTGTCAATTATTCCAAGGATAGGGCATCAAAAGATTCGGGCAGGAAAGCTCACCAAATCGAACATCAACAACCGGGGTTATAACAAATATCTGAAACTCTTAGGCGAGGTATCTATTGAAATAGACTACGATAAGTACAATCAGGATAACGTGTGGGACGGACTGAAAGGGTACATAACCAACACCGCGCTCAACAACGAAGCAGTAATGGAAAACTACAAAAACCTTTGGCACATCGAAATATGTTCCGCATGTCGAAAACCGATTTGCGCATCAGACCTATTTAT
>JBHEOF010000191.1:0-3006 GCA_046261715.1 Bacteroidales bacterium | reverse complement strand
CGATAAGAGGTTGGTTCCGGGCATTGAGCGAAGCTGTACCACGGATTCTGATATTTAATCCTGCCCCGGGGTCACCCGAAACGGACGAAATATCAACGTTACCCAAGCGGCCCTGAAGCATATCTTCTACCGATGTGGACATTACACTTTCCATCCCTTTTAACTCAAGTCGGGTTACTGCTGTTGCCCTGTCCCGCACATTTGTCAAGCCATCATTGCCTATTTTGGTACCCGTTACAACAACGTCGCCAACAGCAACTGATTCGGTTTCAAGACTGATATCAATAGTAGTCCGGCCATCAATGGAAAAGGTTTGTTTTTTGTATCCGATAAATGAAACCTGTACCTGGTTATTTTCATCGGCAACCTTTAAAACGTAGTTTCCATTGATATCTGTTACTGTTCCACTGATAAACCTGCCATTTTTATCGATCTTACCCTTAATGATTGCAGATTGTCCCTGAACCTTATTGAAACCTGATAATAAACAAAATAGTAAAGCTGAAAGTAATATAGTTTTTTTCATGTTAGATCTGGTTAGACTTTTTAAACTACTTATAATATTTCAAAACAGTGTCAATCTTGTGGCAAACTCCTTTTCTGACTAAAATATTGGCTTTTGCATGGTCAAGATAAACAACCTGCTCTGAAACATCAGTTATAGATAGATTTTTAGGAATATTAGATATTGAAACCGTGGCATTCAGTGTTGTTTTGCCATCATCATCTTTATATGTTCTATTGGTTTTATATATTCCTTTTTGTGATTTTCCATCATCGAAAACCACATCATCCTTTACAAAATGGTACATGATAAAACTGTTTATTGAATCTTTGCCAGTGGTAGAAGTCGGGAACTTTTCAGGTATAATACCCTCTTCACGGGCCTTTTGCATAGCTTCATTTGTAGGTATAAATCCAGTCCAGTATTTTGCACCGGCCAGGAATTTAAGATTGGGAATTACCTCCTTTGTAACCGGATCCCTGTATCTTAAATCAAGCAAATTGGCCTTGGTCAATAATGCAGAAAATTCTGAAACATCAGGGTCAGATTTAAGGTATTGACCCATAACAAATCTTGATTGGACTGGTTTATCAACTTTAACTAAAAATCCATTGCGTTCGTTTTCAATAACATCAACAACCCCGGCTAAATTACCTTCAGATTGATTTTCTCCGGCGGCTACCTGATTATTAGTGTAATTAATATAATTTCCTGAGTACATTTCTACATAACCACCTTCACCGCTGAAATCGGATAATCTGCCCTTAAATATCTGGTCCTGTGCGAAGAAATTCAAATCGGTTGTATTCATTGTATTCCATTTTCCATCAGCAGGGCTTCTGAATTCCACAATTCCATTCGTGGCGTTATACCTGATTCCATATGCCTCCAAATCGGCGTTGGTTGAAGCAAAAAGTGTAACATGAGAATCAGGGTTCGACAGAACAGAAAGCATATTAGTTTTGTTGAGTACATATAGAAGTGTGGAATAATCTTTATCGATAAAAAGCAACCCGGGAACGCAGGTAAAAACATTAGGTTCAAGTACCTTTTTCGACTCGTACACAACTCCGTTACTGCACATATAACCTGAAGTAATGTCTGACTTAGGTATATCCATTGCATCGCCAAATGCATTAAAATAACCCTTTTGCAGTTTCGACATTATTACTAGTGTTCTCGAAAGTTGAGTTTGAAGAATATAATAAAGCGTAACTTTTGGAACGCTGTCAAGAGAAGGATAATATTTTAATACTGTATTGTCAAGATAATTCTGCAAGACATCATTTGTAGGTATAAAAGCAGTCCACATATTCTGAGGTGGTATAACTCCATCGTTAGCAGCGGAAGGTCCCCTTTCATGCGCAAGATCGAATAATTGTTCATAACTTTTTCTATATAATACCCTTTGCTGTTCATCAACTTTTGTATTTCCATATTGGGCAAAACGTTGCAGAATGTCGTAATAAACACTGTATTTATCGAGATTATTACGCATATGTTCTTCAATACTGGGCATAATTGGAACTACCCTGTCTATAAAATAGATAAAACCACTGGCTGTGCGAACTTCAAGTTCATCAGGTATTTCGGGATTTGGAATTACCTGTGCATTGTGCCAGTTCATACCTTTTAAATTTGGAGTATAATCTTTCTTCCAGGTACTCCCGGGATACATAAAAACGTAATCAGACCCGTTAATATCACCACCGTAATCTGTAAAGAATTCTTCGGTAAAGAGAGGGACATTTTTTGTTCCTGTGTATATCAATAGCTCCTGGCCAACCATTTGAGGAGGTGAGTATTTTACCACTTCCGAATAGGGTATTGAAGTACTGGGTGTTTCTTTTCTATGGAATAATGACGCATATTCACCCATTTTTATATCCTGGTATGGGCCCTGAAATTCATTCCATGCAAATTCATAAACCATGTTAAACCTTGAACGCGGGTTACGTAACACGTGCAGCGTAAACAATGAAACTGCCTCGTCTTTGGTTAAATCGTTTACCGAATTCTTACCAATTGACTTAAAGTAGGCATCAAATGCCGCGTCATCCGGAACAAAAAGCGTAAATAACTGCTTGGAAATAGGTTCAGTATAGTTGGCCTTTTCCATAAGTGCAAGGAAAGTTGTGTAATTTCCTCTTTCCTCTAAAGTTTCAATGCTCGAACCACCAAGCCATGGTGGGGTTTCGTATCTTTCCTGATGATCTTCACATCCGGTCATCCCGAACATCCCAACAGCAAATATTGCCACAAGGATTAGTTTTATTGATTTTTTCATATTCGATGTTTTCAAAAACTTCAAATTTATTATTTTTATTGAAAGAATTTTAACTGAAATTTAATATTTCTTAACATTTTTCTAATCTGTTTGTATTTCAATTATTTAAAATGAAAAGGTTCTTATTTTTGCTTACCATTACAGTATGAAAATGGAATGGTTTTCCTGTTTCACATTTTGACAGCTTATGAAACCAGAAAAGTCCCTTTTATAT
>JBHEOF010000190.1:0-3007 GCA_046261715.1 Bacteroidales bacterium | reverse complement strand
ACATATATTGTCCGGGCGGCAGGATTTGGATAAATAATCATGGGATTATGTTGCTCAACATCAATGAGATTAACAGATGTTCCGGTTAAGTAATTGCTTAAAAATGATATTAAATCAACAAGATGCAATTTCTGTGGAACAGTAACCAATGAATTAGAAAAATACTCATTGGAAATAAAATACTTTAAACCATATTCAGTAGCAACTCCCTCAACCTGATGGAAAGGAAGGTTTACTGAAATTTTCCTCTTGTTCCCTGAAAAAAAATCAAAAGGTTGAAAATCATAAAGCAAAAATAAAAAGGGTTGTAAAAGTGCTGAGTATCCTGTTAAAACTACCAGATTTTTATCCTCAAGATAAGTTGTTCCTGTTATCAGTCCTTCCACGTTGTAAGAATCCCTGTATTGCGCAACATAAGTACCTGGCTCTTTGGGCAAACTGTATATACTGCTTTTCTGACTGATCCATTCTTTTGTAAATAAGTAAATACTATCGGAAGTTGCTATAAATGCTTCACAATCAAAATCAGTATTATTGGAACCGGTGGGAGAAAAATCAGTTTGTAAAGAATATGAAAAATGAATGGTATCAATAACCGGAGAGTTCTCAAGAAGTGAATTCTTTTCAATTCTCAGAATTTTAAGATCAGTTCTGTTTCCATTGGTATTGTTACCAAAGTCACCAATATAAACATAATCATTATCCTGTGAAATTTCTTCCCAGTCAATGTTTTCTAATCCATTCAAAGGGTAAGTTTGGTAACTCTGAACATCAGTGGTATCAAATGCATAAAGATTGATATCAGTATCATCGTTGTGTGTCCAGATCTTTTCATCCCAGATTACCAATCCTGATGTTTCGATCATTGTTTCAGACAAATCCCAGTTGTTTAACGCTGAAACTGATGCAGGAGAGTATATGCAACTACCATTATTTTGTGTTGCCAGAGAATCATAATTAATTGCAAGTGGATCTGTACATCCGGAATTCTGAGCTGTTATATGCCCCATTAACAACATGGATAAGCAGCAACTAAAAAAAAGTTTTGCGGCATAAGGGGTCACTAACCCGGAATTTGTCTGGTCTCTCATTGTTTCATCTGTTTATAATTTTATTAATTCGGTCAGATGGAACATCCAAATTCAGTCATCCTCGTGTGTGTTAAGTTACTTATCATGGATGTTTCAATTATATTAATCTGCTAAAGGCATAATAAAAATAATAAACTTTTCTCTCCCATACTATATGAGTATGTCTTTCCAGGCCATTAATTGGCCGCGACCCCAACCAGAAGCGTATTCGTGTAGACGGATGCAGGGGTCTGCTTCAAAAATCGGAAAATGTACAGGGTGATGTTTCGTGGGACATGCAGATACCTTTTGGCAGTTCATTGCTTGCGACAAACTGCACTGCTATTTTTTTGTTCTTATAAAAACGTGTTTAATTGATGCTCTTTCTGTTACACGTTCATCAATATCAAAATTATCTTTCAGGGATTTAATGAAAGGAGTAAGTTTCTCGAAGCCATAATTTCTTGGGTCAAAGTCAGGTCTTTTTTTAATCAACAAACTCCCCACATCTCCTAAAAAAGCCCATCCATCTTCATCCGCAATATCATCTACAGTAGAAGAAATCAGATCTACAATTTTTGCATTGACTTTCTGTACTGTTTCACGTTTAGAAACCCGGGTGCTTTTGGGTGCCTGATCTTCAGTTGAGTCAGAAACCTGGGTATTTTTTAAAATCTCAAGATAAATAAACTTATCGCATGCGGCAATAAATGGCTTTGGAGTCTTTTTTTCTCCAAACCCAAATACCTTCATTCCTGATTCCCGAAGTCTGATGGCAAGTTTTGTAAAATCACTATCGCTTGATACAATACAAAAGCCATCTACACTGCCGGTATATAAGATGTCCATTGCATCTATTATCATGGCTGAATCAGTTGAATTTTTACCGGTTGTATATCCATACTGCTGAATGGGTGTAATTGCATTTTCCAGCAACACACCTTTCCAACTGATTACGTTTGGTTTTGTCCAGTCACCATAAATTCTTTTAAACGTCGGAATACCATATTTTGCAATTTCTTCCATCATACCTTTCACATTTGCTGAAGGCACATTATCGGCATCAATGATCACCGCAAGTTTCAAGTCTTTTTTCGTTTCCATATATAATATCTTTTGAATGATTTCTATCTTTTGTCAGGTAAAAACTGATAATCATCTCAACTAACTGAGTGTTTTTTCAATAGCTGCCAGCACACTAACAATATCAGACCGGTTTACTGACCCCATATGCCCTACCCGAAAATATTTGCTTTTTAAATCCGGAAGCAATCCGGGAGCAACAATCACATCAGATTTTGCCATACCCGCCATAAATTCACCTGCGATTATGGTTTCCGGAAAATATATGGCAGACAATGTATTTGCTGAAGACTCTTCATTTACCGGCATCAATTGAAATCCCAAATACCTTATTTTTTGACGAAATTCCTTTGCCAGAATTGCATGCCGGACAACTCTTTCTTCCATACCTTCATCAAGAATCATTTTCAAGCTAACTTCAAGGGCTGCCACGAGATTAACGGCGGGAGTTCCGAAATAGGAAGGACGACCCTCTTCATAGGCCTGCATAATGGGCAGCCAGTTCGACCAATCACAATAATAATTACCTACCGGAGTTTTCCTGTTTTTCCAGGTATCCATAGCCTTTGGAGAAGCAACAAGAAGTGCGAGTCCGGGTGGCACGCCAACAGCCTTTTGTGATGCTGTGAGTGCCACATCAATACCCCACTCCTGCTGGCGCATTTCTTCTCCTGCAATGGAACACACCCCATCCAGAATGGTAAGGACATTATATTTTCTGCCCAACTCACCGATGGGTTTCGGATCTAATCTTACGGCTGTGGAAGTATCTACATGGGTAAAGGTCATCAGTTTATAATCATTTGTTTTCAGGGCTTCTTCAATAGCCGAAAAATCGACTGTATGTCCAGGTT
>JBHEOF010000019.1:48240-48552 GCA_046261715.1 Bacteroidales bacterium | reverse complement strand
CCGCTTACGGCAAGTATTTTTGAATCGCCAGACTCATCAAGATATTTGGTATTGGCTTTTTGTTCATTCGCCAGATACTCATTTACCAGTTCAGTTGCTTCAATATGATAATCTATTTCTGCAGCAGCAACATCACGATGAGGCATATTCCACAAATAATAGGCATATATTCCACCTGCTGCAGCAAGTACGATTACTACCAGGAGAATCCTGTAAATCACTTTCTTTTTCATTTCAGTTGCTGTTAAGGTTATTTTACATTAAACTTAGTAAGTGCTTCAGCGGCTTCTGCCAGGAATTTTTCAGAGTTTT
>JBHEOF010000019.1:41271-48230 GCA_046261715.1 Bacteroidales bacterium | reverse complement strand
GTTTTTGTACCCTTTGAACTTGTGAACAATTTCTCCATCAGCATTAAAGAACAAAATAGTGGGGTAGCTTTTTGCGTCGTACTTTTCTGCAAAATCAGGACCTTCGCCCTTTTCTGCATCTATTTTAACTGTAACGAAATGCTCATTTAAATATGCAATCACATCAGGATCACTCAAGGTATTCGCATCCATCCGCTTACACCACCCGCACCAATCGGTGTAGGTTTTTACAAAAACAAGCTTATTATTTTCAGCTGCATGATTCAGTGCTGAATCGAAGTTTCCTTCATGCACATTAAGTTTTTCATGATTGTGCGCACTTGCCGGATAGCTTGTAACAAAGGTTACAATGGCCAGCATAAATATTGATTGTAAAATGATTGTTGCTTTCATATCCATAATAAATTTGAGATTAAATTTTTGTTTTTCTTTACTCAATAGTCGAGCTATTATTCATTCCTTACATGATTTATAAAATTTTTTCTTTCCTTATAAAAATTAAGCGTTTGTTATTCTGAATAACAATGACTTCTTTACAATGACTGAGATGAACAATGCTGTAAGGCTTCTCAGGATAAAAATCCTCATCAGAAAGACATTCAAAGAAGCTTGCACATTCTGGTATTCCTTTGGGGTTGAAACGTGTTATTTCAAATAATTTATTTGTATGAGAAATAATTTCAAACCATGAACCGGCACCTTCACCACTAAGCCATTGTGCTTTTGAACCAAGGTTGGCCGGCCGTTCTGCCGGCTGAAGCATAGTATTATTTACAAATGAGAGATCATGCATATGCGATTGATTTTTTTGGTTTTACATTATGACGTGCCGAATTAAAACTACCCTGTTGCGCAATCATATATTTTCCGAGATTTTTCACATTATTCATGGGTGTGGGTGTAAAAGGAACTGCGAACCTTACTTTTAAACTATAGAATGGATTGATAATGCCGTTTAAAAGGATTGTCCTAACAAATCGTGAACAGTTCGTTCCACCTGCAACAAACGGCCCATAAGACCAGGGACTTTTTTGCTGCATATCCAATGCTTTGTTATATGCTTCTGAAAAATAAACAGGTGTAACTGCACCATACAAAGGGCCACTGCCATGACATGCTTCATTACCTGACAGCTCATGTAGTATTTCTTCCTGATTTAATAGCCGGCTTCTGTCATCTGAAAAAAAAGCGCGGGTTTTAATTTCCAGTTCGTGATCTGTATCGGCACTGCGCACCCTTCCATGAGCAAAAGGTGCATGGTATCTTCCAAAATCAAAGTAATGGCATACCCCGTCATTGCTGTTGATAATTACGATAGCAGCATGACCGGCACGATAAAAGTAATTACGGTTAATGCCAAGCCATTTCATAACACCATCGTACCAACCACCTGCCTGCTTGCATGAGGTTTGCGGCCAGGCAAGGGCAATGGCAAAACCCGGCAATTCTTTTTTCTTTTTTATACGCTTCCTTATCATAAGTTTATTATCTGCTTATTATTTAAATTTACCGGTAAAGTATTAAACTTTAAATCAAAATGATTCGGCCATAATTTTCCGGGATAAGGTATTTTCAAGTTCTTCGGCACAAACCAGGAAATTTTCAAAAAACCTGTCCACGTCCTCTTTCTGCGTTTCAGCATTGGCCATTATTAACCTGATGGTAAGCGTATCATCAAGCCATGCAATATTTACAATACTTTTGCCGCTTTTCCGAAGTTGCTCCCGTAGCCTGAAATTAAAATCATTGAGATCTGTTATATGATCAGAGTGATACCTGAAACATACAGTAAGAGACTGGCGCGGTGCCAGTAACTCAAGTTGCCTGTGATTTTTTACCTTTTCTTCGGCATATTCGGCCATTTCCATCAGATTCTCCATTCGCTTTTCATAACCTTTTTTTCCATAGTATTTCCAGGCAAACCAAAGTTTTACGGCATCTACCCTGCGCCCGCACTGTATGGATTTCTTTCCCAGATCTTCCACATCATTATTGTTATGAAAGATATAATCGGTATTGATATCCGTAAGGTTAAAATGAAGCGTTCCTTTTTGCTTTACCAGCAATACTGAAGCTACAAGGGGAATATTCATCAGTTTATGTGGATTCCACCCAAAGGAATCTGTTTTTTCAATTCCCCTGAACAAATGTTGGGTTTCAGGGCTCAATATCAGTGAACCGCCAAAGGCCCCATCGGCATGGAGCCATATATTATATTTGCTGCAAATTTCTGCGAGTTGATCCAAAGGATCAAATGCCCCCAAAACGGTTGTGGCACAGGTTGCTCCGACAAAAAAGGGAGTTTCGCCTTTTTGTAAGGAAAGCTCAATGGCCTTTTCCAACTCATAAGGAATCATTCGTCCATGTTCATCTACAGGTATTTTAGTCACATTATGTGCTCCTATACCCAGCATATTGGCAGCATTTTCAAATGAATAATGAGCATGCTCACTTACAAATGCCGTCAATTGCTCATTGCGAACAATTCCATCAAACCGTGATGCAGGCATTTTACGATTACGGGCCGAAAACATGGCAACCAGATTGGCATTGCTGCCACCGGTAAGAAATACACCATCGCCTTGAGAATAACCCGTGTAACTATTCATCAGGCTGATCATCTCCCTCTCAATCATTGTAGCAACCGGAGCTACCTCATAGGTATACATAGATGTATTGCCAAGCATGGTCAAAACTTCACCAATAAATGCCGGTAAATTAAACCCCGCATACAATTGGTTCATAAACTGCTTATTTCCGGTACGAACAGAGTATTGAAGGTATCGCTGCATAAGCTCGTGAAATTTTTCATGAGATACGCCTTCATCTTTTACAGAAAAATCTATAAGCTTTTGTAACTCATCGGGGGTTTTAAAATCCACAACCGGAGTGTCTTCTTTCTGATTATTCCGGGTATAATTATCAATGGTTTGGAATAATTGATCAATAAGTGCTTTTTCGCTCATTTTTATTACGTCTGAATTTATACTGATTGAACTGACGCAAAAACCACAGCTACCTGACATGATATGATAAAAATTTTCAAATATCCTTGTTGTAAAGCATTTATATCCAATTTGACGGGGATAATTTTCTTAAACCAATGATTGACTATATGAAGTTAAAAGGCGAGCATACCAATAACAAAAAATATATTGAAATCATCAGGCCATGATGATGGGCAGTTCAATAAACTCACAAGCATTTTTTGTCAGGTTTTCAGGAAGTTGCGTCTGTAATTATAAAAGAAAAAAAATATGATCTTTATTTTAGCCATTTTAGCCGCAATTATTGGTGCCGTTCCTCTGGGTTTGGTTAATCTTTCGGTAATTGAAACCACAATTCACAAGGGCCATAAACCAGCTATGCAAATTGCATTAGGTGCAGCGCTGGTGGAAGTAATCTTCGGATTGATTGCCATTTTATCGGGTAATATACTTAACCGGCTTATCGGGAATAATGCATTTATAAACTATATGATAGCCGGAGTTTTACTCTTGGCGGGGTTATTATTTCTGTTCATCAGAAAAAGCAAAAATATTAAAAGACAGAAAGTAAAGTTTTCAGGAGTATTTAAAGGTATATTTCTAAATCTTATAAGCCTCCAGGTATTCCTCTACTGGTTACTAGCGGCTACTTTCTTTTATGCTTATGGTTTCGAATTTCAGAGTAGTATTTCATTGATATTACTGATAACAGGTATATTGACCGGTAAAATAATAATTCTATGGTTATATTCCCTTCTGAGTAAAAATGTATTATCAAATATGCAAATCGTAGTCAATCATACCAATAAACTTATGGGTATTATACTATTAGTTTCAGGATTAATTCATTTAACAAGAATACAGTTTTAAATCAGGGAAACGAAAATCTGTATGATTAACAGATCAATTAAAAGCCAATGTCATGGCATTAAAACAGCCTGATGCTCAATCTTTTGATGATACTCAAGATGAGAAATATAAACCTAAAGACTATAAGATATGAAACCAATTTTATTTTTTCTAACTGTACTTTTCTGGAGCATAACCATATCGGTATCTGAAGCCCAGGTAGCCGAACCCCAGGTATGCGATGACAAATTATTTGTATTGTGGACCAGCGATGATCCAATGCTTACTGAACGCATGGTTTTAATGTATACTCATGCCGCGAAAAAGCAAGAATGGTTTAAAGAGGTTACTCTTATTATCTGGGGCCCATCGGCAAGACTTACAGCTGATAATGCTGAAATTCAGGAGAAACTCCATGCCATGCAGGCCGATGGTGTTTTGATAGAAGCCTGCGTGGTTTGTGCAGATGCTTATAATGTAACAGACATAATGGAGGGCCTGGGATTTGATGTAAAACCCATGGGCTTGCCACTCACTGATTATGTAAAATCAGGAGCCAAAGTTTTAACTTTTTGAAAACAATTCTCATTTTTCATCCAAACTTATGATAAAGCTTTTTACATCATACAGATTTTTACATATTTCGCTGCTTCTAGCGGTAATGAAATCCTTGCCTGTTTTTGTTTCGGCGCAAACTTGCTGCTCGGGCGGGGTTAATCTTGCCGGTAATGTAGGGGGGCTCCAACAGGCTGAAAAAGGCCTGTTTCAATTCTCATTAAGTTTTGATGGAAATTTTCTTAATACCCTGAAAGACGGCAACAATAATATTCAGGATCATAGCCGTGAAAGAATCACTTACACAACCCTTTTTAAAGCTGCTTACAGTTTTAACGAACGCCTCTCAGTTGAAGCCCTATTATCTTTTGTAAATCAAAGAAGAATAATTAATCAGGCCGAATTTCATGATTTCACATCAACTTTGGGCATGGGCGATGCAATTATTTTAGCTCATTATAACTATTTTATTGATCAATCCCTTACCCTCGGTTTCGGAGCAGGGCCCAAAATACCAACCGGCCCTTCTGACCTTAAAAACCAACAGGGATTTATTATTAATGCCGACATGCAACCCGGCTCAGGAGCATGGGATTTTTTTCTGTATCATCATGCATCATGGGGTTTGCCCTTCAGGCCTAATGCAACAATAAATCTATCAGCAATATTTCGCATTTCAGGCGAAAATTCAAGCTATCTGGTTACACAAACTTACAAGGCAGGAGATGAGTTTCAGATAATAACCGGGTGGAGTGAGCAAAATACAATCGTAAACCAGGTGATTAGTTATGGCATGCATATAAGATATAGAAATGCAAAAAAGGATATCAATAATGGAAGTATAGCAAATAATACAGGAGGCAACTGGGTGTTTATTACCCCTTCATTTTCATGGTTCTTTTCGCCTGCAATATCGGTATTTGCTAATACAGAGTTGCCTGTTTTCAGCAAAGTAGGAGGCACACAACTAACCCCCGATTTCCGGTTTAATGCAGGACTCTTATATACTGTTAACAGAAATAAATAATAAAATCAATTGTAGAACTTTAAAAATAATAAGTTATGAAAACAATAAATCTTTTTTTTATTGTATGCTCAATAGCAGCAATCACATCATGCTCACCCGAAACGGATGCTATTAACAACGGGACCAACCCTGGTAGTAGTGAATGGAGTATTCCTCAGGATGAAATTTTTGATGGCGGCCCTGGGAAGGATGGCATTCCATCTATCGATAGCCCGCAATTCATAAACGCTGATGAAGCAGGATTTTTGGCCTTAAGTGACAGGGTACTGGGTTATAAACAAGGTGATAATATTCGTGCCTATCCGCATTCAATATTAAACTGGCACGAGATAGTAAACGATGAAATAACCGGGGGTGAAGCCATAGCAATAAATTACTGTCCGCTTACCGGCACAGGCATTGCATGGAACAGGACGATAAACGGCCAGACCACAACCTTTGGCGTATCAGGCCTTTTGTATAACTCCAATTTAATTGCCTATGACAGGGTTACCGACAGCAACTGGTCGCAAATGCTTCTGGAATGTGTTAACGGTGAGCTCCGTGGCGAAGAAACTGAAACCTACCAATTGCTTGAAACCACCTGGGAAACCTGGAAAGAAATGTATCCTAACACTCTTGTTCTTTCAAGAGAAACAGGTTTTAGCAGAGACTATGACCGATATCCTTACGGGAATTATCAAACCGATCATGACAGATTGCTTTTCCCGGTCAATCCGCTTGATGAAAGGCTGCCTGCAAAAGAAAGGGTTCATGGTATTATTGAAGGTGGAACTGCAAAAGTATACCGTTTTGATTCTTTCCCAGGCCATCTGACCGTTCATTCAGATGTATTCAGAAATCAACAGATTGTTTTGGCCGGTAGTCAGGATCGGCAATTTATTGTTTCTTTCAGTCGCAAGACTCAGGACGAAACTATATTGAATTTCGAAGCAGCCGCTGAGGAGTCTCATCCTTCGTACATTTTAACTGACAATGAAGGAAATATATGGGATATCTCAGGCCAGGCAGTTTCCGGGCCAAGAGAAGGAGAAATACTTACCCCTACAACATCCTATCTTGGTTTCTGGTTCGCCTGGGGTGCTTTTTATCCGGGAGCGGATATTTATCAGCAATAAAAATTATTCAATTTAAATGATCGCTTCTTTTTATACATATTGAAAAAAATGAAAGTGAATAAGTCATTTTGCATTGTTCTTAAAAACTGGATGTTGCAGTTTCCGCATTCCTGGATGCAGGATGGATTACTCAACCTTATGAGTTTGACATATCAGGTGTAACCGATAGTTATGGTTTTAGCAGGGAAGAACATCTTAATCAATTGCAATATCAAAATTCAGGCATTCGCATGGGTGCCGGTCCGGGTTTTATACCTTGTTCTTAACAAAAATACAGTTATATCTGTTAATTATGGATTGCCATTAAAAAGCCAGGATGGAAATGGCGGATTATAAGTGGGATCAGGGTTTTTATTTTAACCTGCAGAAGAAAGGGAATTTCTTTTTAACTTTTTTCGTATTGCCATTAGCTGATTATAATCT
>JBHEOF010000019.1:0-41261 GCA_046261715.1 Bacteroidales bacterium | reverse complement strand
CTTTTACAGTTTTATCTATTTGTGGTAATTCTTCCGTTTTATAAAAAAGTTCCCTTGGCATGCTGAGAAACGCAGAACCCTGAGTAAAAAGGGTTTTCTGCCTGTCAAAGCAAAAAACTTTTGAATCATAAGAAATATTTTTGATACCTGGAATTGATGTACCATAAATATGCAGACTCATAATCTCTTTTTCTCCTTCATTTCCCATCATATGAATTAAGTTACCTCTTAACCCTGTAACTGTGCCTTTTAACAAATCATCATCTGAAACCAGCTTCAGTATATTATTATGAAATTCATACAAACGGTGCGTAGCATTTCCCATGGAATAAACACAACCCCATTGAGTTTTTCCATGATCGTGAATGGCAGTAAAGTCTCCCGGGCTCCAGCTCATTACAATGATTTTGAAAAGGTCGTTTTGCCATAGCAATTTCCTTCCATAGCTTTCATGTTCGGGATGATCAAAAAAGGAATAAGTCTGCAAATCCTGTTCACTTATATTTATACGTTCAATGATCTGCTTCAGGGTTTCAATATTCCAGAATGAAAGTTCATCAAGCTCTTCTGCCAGTTTTTCAATCGATATAGATAATCTTTCTTTCATAATAATAATAATGAAAAAAAGCTGTTTCAAAACCCCAGTAGGATTTTGAAAACAGCTTCACAAACTAAATCAAATTAAAATGTAACAATTTCAAAGCCTTCACTAATAAGCTTCCTTATACTGGGATGACCTTTGAATTCGGAAAGAAGTTTTACTCCGGCTTTCTGAACCTGTGACTTAACACCATAAGCTTCTGCACAAAAGGAACATACACCGGTAATTTTGTCTTTTAGCCCCATATACAGATCATGGAGTTTGTGATCATTCTTTTCCAGCTCACCAATCCAACGTGTGCCTGCTCCTTCAAAAATAATTTTCAGTTCATCATTGGTTTCTAAAGCTTCAAGTGCAAGCATAAAAGCATTGGCAACCCTACCCATGGATTCGGCAGTTTGGGTATCTGCATAAATTAAAATAGCAATTTTTGTCATAATTCATTTACTGTAATTAATTAGTTATTAAACTCAATGAGTTTCTTTTTTCATAGAAACAGTCTGTAGAATTATGATTCCTGACAGTATAAGCCTAATAATTATATCCTGCACCATTGTCGGTTTCCAGCTCAACGCCAAGACTGAGTACAATACGGTTCACAAAATTAAAATAGGCAACAACCAGGGTTGCATCAAGAATTGCATGATCAGAAAAACCGGCATTCTTTAAAGATTGTGTTAAATCATGCTTTTCATGATCGGCCGGATTGAGGGTAAGAGAACGGGCATAGTCGCAAAGCGCTTTTTCCCTTTTCGAAAGAAATGAATCATACCGGCTTAACTGAAGCTTATTAATTTTATCAGTATCTTTCCAGTAATGGAGTAAAGCCTGGCCATGGTGCTGTTTGCAATAGCTGCATCCATTTGCTGAAGAAACCACCACAGCAATCATTTCCCTTTCAGCACGGCTCAGCTGAGAGCGGCTGAACATAATTTCAAGGTAAAGATCCATATGATGCACAATACTTTCGGGTCGCAGGCTCTGTATTTTATGAATCTCGGCGAGTTTGCCCCGCTTTTTTACAATATCATTATAAATTTCTTTCAGTCTCCCTTCGGAATCATGGTGTTGGGTAATAGAAATACGGGCCATATTGAAAAAGTAGGATTAGGGGAGATTATTACCTGGCAGTGTTATTTATAAATAGTAAAATCAGCTTTTATTGATTTTTTCTTTTATGTTTTTCTTAAATTCAGCTTCTGTTTTCAAATCTTCACCAGGTTTATCGGGAAGTTTTTTTAGAATAGATTCAATAAGCACGGATTGCTTTTCGTAATTACGGCAGGCATCACACATCATTTTATGCGTTTTTAGCTGCAGTCTCTCTCCAAAGGAAAGCCCTAGCAGTTGTTCTTTTTCGATCAACTCGGTAGCCTTGCTGCATGATAACATTATGCTGTTTACAAATTTTGCCATGTTACTTTTTAAACCAATTATTTTCTATACATTCACGCATTTGCAGCTTTCCTCTGTGAAGCATTTGCCAATAATTAGACGGGGTAACTTCCAGTTCCTGACAAATTTCAACCCCCTGCTTTTCAGAAAAGAATTTGTATTTTAATGCCAGGGACCATTTCAAAGGTAACATTTCAAGACAACGTTTTAAAATCTTAACAAAATCAACATTGTCAAGTAAGTTTGAATCATCAGTTTCCCAGTTTAGAGGGGCATGCCCGGGTGCCCAATTCTCACCCTTATCGAAAATTGTATCTGACATTTCTCTGTTATTATCATAACTTCCCACAACCTTTTCCTTCAGGTTTTTCCTGTAATAGTCAACAATTTTGTTTTTTAAAATGGCAAAAAGCCAGGTTTTGGGTGAGCTGGTTCCTTTGTAATTATCAAAACCCTGCAAGGCAGCGAGAAAAGTATCTTGTGTGAGATCTCTGGCAACTTCTTTATCAGATGTTTTATGATATGCCCAGGTGTACAAATCATCGGTGTAATCATCTACCCATTTCTCAATTTCCTGTTTCTTTTGAGCATCTGTCATCTGATTATATTTTTGGCTGGCAATACTTATGATAAGCACGATTGGTTTCAAATGTAACTAATTTTAGAGAACTAACCAAATTGTGCTTTCCACTATAAATATTTTGTTGTAGTAAAAGTCTGTTTTATTTCCCGGAGCCATATATTTTTCTTATTTTCGTAACAGGTTCATTTTTTAAAAAAGCTGACTAATAAAAAAACTTTACATCAGAAAGTTCTTTTTATAAACTCTGATTTTTGCCAATACCGGATATACTTACTATTTATAATACAATCTTTTTTTCAACCCCTAAACCTAATAAAGATGAAAACATTTTCAAAAACTATTACCGGAAGCTATCCTATGATAGCAGTAATTTTCTTTGCTATTTTCATGTGGTCATGCGGCGGCGGTCCAAACAAGGCTCAAAAAGAACAATTGAAGGAAGCAAAAGAAACAACCATTCAAAACCTTAACAAGTATAAGAATGATATTGAAGAACGGATAAATTATGTTGAAGGCCAGATTGAAGAAGCATCAGGAGAGATGAAAGAGGAACTTGAGGAATCTCGCGCAGCACTCAAAGAACAGCAGGAAATACTGGAAGCAGAATTGGAAAATGTACAGGATGCAACCGTTGATACATGGAATGATGCAGTTGCCCAGGCTTCAGAGTCATTGAGTCAGGCCCGCTCAAAAATGAACGAGGTTTCAAAGAATGTCCGCGAGTTGCTGGAAGGCGAAGAAGAATAACAGTAATATTGAATTAACAACTAAAAAGCCTGCCTTACCAGCAGGCTTTTTTTATGATTTCCGGGCATTAGATTTTTTCTCGAGTTCTTTTGTTGAAAGCATACCACAGGCAGCATAAATATCCTGTCCGCGCGATTTACGGATGGTTGTGGTAAGTCCTTTGGCTTCAAGTGCAGCCTTGAACTCCTGCATGATCTCTTCAGTGGGAGCGTCAAGAGGCGTATTGGGTATAGGATGAAAATACAGAAGATTGATACGGCATCTTATTCCACTCAGTATTCGGGATAGCTCTTTCACATGCTTAGGGCTATGATTCAATCCTTTAAAAACTATATATTCAAAGGATGTCCTTCTTTGTTTTCCCAGCGGAAATTCCCTGATGGTCTTCAATACTTCCGGCAGGGAATAAACATTTTCAATGGGCATAAGCTTGCGACGTTCTTCTTCAAAGGGTGAGTGCAGACTCACTGCCAGATGACATTTACTGTTTTCCAGGAATACTTTCATGGCCGGTATAATACCAATAGTAGATACTGTAATTCGTCGCGGACTCATTCCAAAACCCCATTCAGCAGTAAGAATCTCAAGGCTTTGCATCACTCCTTCCAGGTTATCAAAAGGTTCGCCCATACCCATATAAACGATATTGGTAAGACTTTCCCGCTCCGGCAGGCTGCGGATCTGATTTACAATCTCTCCGGCACTTAATTGGCCCTGGAACCCTTGTTTACCCGTCATACAAAACAGGCAGCCCATCTTACATCCTACCTGCGATGAAACACAAAGTGTATTGCGGTTGCGCTCAGGAATATAGGCTGCTTCAATGAATTTGCCCTGATGCGAACGGTACAGGTACTTTTTGGTGCCATCTGCAGAGGTCTGTACCTTAACAGGATCGGATATGCCCAAAGAGTATATTTCTGTAAATTTCTCACGATGCAATTTTGAAATATTGCTCATCTCTTCAATGCTGCTGATCTCCTTTTTGTAAAGCCAATCGGCAATCTGCGATGCGGTAAAGCGGGGCATGTCCATATCTTTCACAATTTCTTCAAGTTGCGAAAGGGTTTTTCCGAAAAGGGCTTCCTTTTGAGACACTGTTTGCATTGGTGTTTTAAATTTTAGTATCAGAAAAATATTTCTGCCATGATGTTTTGAAAAGGTACTCCTTTTTCAATGAGAAGGTCTCTGACATCAACCACCATCTCGGCACTGCCGCAAAGATAATAAGGAATATCGGGATCAGGAATTCCTGTAGCTTCCAGGAAATTGGTCACCCTACCCGTGAAGCAACCGTCATCAGGCTCCCTGCTGCAGCAGGGCTTGTAATGTTCCGACATTTGATTACTAAAATGTTCAAAGAAATATAACCCATCCCTGTTTCGGTTACCCTGAATAAGAGTTTTATTGTGATATTGCCCTGAAAAAAACATGGAAGCAAAGGGAGCAATTCCTGTACCGGTGGCAATCCATACAGCCCTGTCTTCATTACAAATAAAATTCCCGAAAGGTTTGGTAATGTATATGGTATCACCGGTCTTTGCTCTTGCCAACTCAGGTGTAAGCACTCCATCAGACTTTATGGTATACAAGATCCATACTTCATCATGCTTCTCGCCACTGGCAATACTGTAAAGACGGGGTTCTGTATTTTTTGCCAGCGTAATACCTATCACGTGGCCGGCAGTAAAAGTGAAATTACGCGGAAAACTTAACAAAAAAGCATTTTCAGCAATTTCATTATTTTCTTTTACCGTTACCGGAAATAATTCTTTCATTATAACTTACATAGCATTGGATAAAAATCTGATAAATGAAATAACTATAGCTCAATACTTTCCGGAACTCCGCTTTCAGTAGGATTTGATGGGTCATTGCTCCACTCAAACCAACCGCCGTCAAACACCGAAACCCTTGGCCAGCCCAGCAACCAGGCATTATAAAATGCTTCACTGCCTCTCCAGCCAGTACCACAGTAAAATGCCAGGTGTTTTTCGGGGGTTACACCCTTTTCAGCCCACATTTTTATAATCTCTCCGAATTCGCGGGTGGTATAATCAAGATTCTGGTAATTTTCCATGTGATAAGCATCTGACCCATTGTCTACATAAACCGCACCCGGTATTCTCCCTTTCTTCTCAATATAATTATATCCACTCACTTCTCCAATATATTCGGGCCAGCTGCGGGTACAAACAATGTCACCATCATCTGATCTGATTAACTCTTTCGCTTTATCAATATCAACTATCAGTTCTGGTTTTACCGGAATCGCTACTCCAAAATCATTTACAGGGGCTGGTTTCACCACTTCATTTGATAAAGGCAACCCTTCTGCTTCCCAGGCAGCAATGCCTCCATTGAGTAACCTGACATCCTTTACGCCGGCATACATCATAATGAGGGCACAACGGATGGCACCCAATTGCCCTGCAGCGCTGCCCGGAAAAGGATCATCATTATCAGGAAATGAAAAACGTCCGTATAATATAACTGTAGTATCAGCCGTAATACCATGTTTTTCAAGGGCTGATTTTAACTCTTCGGGTGAGCGCCGGTTCCAGGTATCAGGTGATTCAAGTTCAAGGGTATCCAAAGCTATGGCACCGGGTATGTGCCCATCCAGATAGTCATCATAATTGCGGTAATGGGCATGGCAGATCACAAAATTACTGCCATTATCGTACATTGGCGGATCTCCCCCCGAAATAAGTGTACTCAGCCAGGCGGGGTAAACAAGGTTAGTGAATCTTTCCATCCGATCTATCGGAAATTCATTTCCGGACAGCCATTCCGTCATGAAATTCCTGTAGATATTCAAATCATCATAACCGGCCTCACGAAAACGTTCTGCAACCTTATTTACATCTTTTTCATCATAACCATAAAGAATGATCTTATGATGGGGCAGGATTTCCTTATACCTGACGATCTCAATCCAGTCGATATACTCAGCCCATTTTACCGGCAGGCTGCGTGCTCCGCTAATATGCCCTGCCCTGGCTTCATTTCTCAACATCCAGCCATTGTAGGCTTCTGTTGGTCGTACATCAATAATTTGCGTGCTGGGGTCATTAAGACAAAGTCGTAATTCTGAAGTTGATACTTCATTCAGTTTACCAGGCATAAAAGAATAATTTTGATTATCAATGCAATATTAAAACAGATTAATGAGAACTTATTATAAAACTTAATCTTCCAGTACTTCAACACCTTTCCAGAAAGCAACCATATCTTTAATTTTGGCTGCGGCATCTTTGGGCTGCTTGTAAGACCAGGCTGCATTATTATTGGTTTTACCATCTACTTCAAGATGGTAATAGTTTGCTGTTCCCTTCCATGGGCAGGTAGTAGTGTAATTGCTTTCTTTATAGAATCCTTTTTTTATTGATTCGGCCGGGAAATAATGATTTCCTTCCACCACAACAGTTTTGTCACTTTGTGCGATAACCTGATTATTCCATTTTGCTTTCATAATTAATGTTTTATATGAATATTATGTTTATTTATTTCCTTTCCCATAAGCTATCAGCAAAATAGTTTTTGCGATCGGTAAAATTCTTCTTTACAACAAAGCCGGCATCGATTGCCATTTTCTCAATATCATCCGGATCAAATTTTTGTGATAACTCCATAAAAATACTCTCCCACTGCCTAAATAAGATTTCTGTTCCGGTAACTCCCAGATTCACTTTCTGCGGTTTTTTACTGACAAGATAACTTTTTGCTGCTCCTGAAACTGGATCATAGGAAGCATGGTGCTCAAATTCATCTATCTGAAAATCAGCATCCATTTCACGATTGATTCGTGTCAAATGATTAAGGTTAAAATCGCGGGTATATCCGTGTGGATCATTGTAAGCATTGATGATTACCCCTGGCGATTTTTTCAGATCTATACCCAGGAGTAATTTATCACCGGGTGCTGTTATTTCTGAAAGTTGTTGTAAGAAATCTTTACGTTCGTTTTCAGAAAAATTACCAATATTACTCCCAAGGAATAGTATTACTTTGGGTTTGCCGTTTCCTTGTCTCAGATTGTGCATTACATGGAAGTAATCACCTGCTGCTTCATGAACTGCTAATTCAGGCAACTCAGCATTCAGTTTTTTTACCAGATCGCGTAATGCTTGCCTGGAGATATCGACAGGGATGTAGGTAAAATCCTTATTGATTTTTACCATGTTCTTTAAAAGAATTCCCGATTTCAACCCATCACCGGGGCCCAGTTCAATGATATCAAAAAAATCATTATTTTCTGCAATTGCTTTACTTATCTCACTTGACTGATCAGAAAATATTTCCAGTTCAGAATCGGTAGGATAATACTCAGGCATACGCATGATCTTCTGAAATATCCTGCTGCCATTATCATCATAGAAATATTTAGGATGAAGAAATTTTTGGTTTGCAGTGAGGCCCATAAGCGTATCACTTGCAAATTCAGAAAGCTTTGTTGCCGTAGACATGTTTCTTAAAAATTTTTGCGTAATGAATACCAAACATTAATTGAACCCAGAAACTATCAATATTAATCACATCTTAAATGTATAAATTATAATTTAATTTAAAAAAAATAATATGTCTTTCAGCGTATTTTCAGATGATTATTTTATGGGCGAAGCTTTAAAGGAAGCACAAAAGGCAAAAGATGCTGATGAAGTTCCTATCGGGGCAGTGATTGTTTGCCGCAACCAGATCATAGCACGCGGGCACAATCTTACCGAAAAGCTAAATGATGTTACTGCACATGCCGAAATGCAGGCATTTACAGCAGCTTTTGAATTTTTAGGAGGAAAATATCTGAAAGATTGCACACTTTATGTCACCCTGGAACCCTGTGTAATGTGCGCGGGGGCCAGCCAGTGGACACAAATAGGTAAAATTGTGATAGGTGCCATGGATGAGAAAAGAGGATTTACCAAATATTCTCATGAAATCCTACATCCCAAAACCAAAATGGTAACGGGCATCAGGGAAGAAGAATGTGCAGCATTGCTTACAGAGTTTTTCAGGAAAAAGAGATAATTATCCTGACAAAAACCCTGTCATCTTAAAAGGGATTAGATCCCCCATTTTGATTTACTCATTCATGTATTTCTCCCTAATCCTGCTGTACTCCGGTATATTCCTGTGATGCCATTTAGCCAGCACCACGCCGTCTTTCAACAGAACCAGTCCGGGATTGGAACGGACGATGGTTTTCAGGGCAATTTCATCAGACTGATAAAAAGGATAAGCTGCCTGCACTTCATGCCTGAATGCATCCACATTGCTGAACGAGCTGCCTGTAAGTACAATAAGTGAAACGCCATCCTCTTCTGCATTCATAGCAAATTCATTGATTCGTGTTTCGAAAGCTTTTTTATTTGTACGATTCACATCGTAAGCAATTACCAGAAACTGATACCCGGGATGTCCAACATAAGATTCGGTGTAATCATCGCCATATTCATCCTGAATGACAAAGTTATTTATGGCCGGTTCCTGGTATTCCTGAATTACAACCCTTCGCTGGTCAACAAATTCCCAGTTTTCCATGAACTCAGGATCATCCCAGGGCAATTCAGACGGAGCAAATTCTTCTCTTTCACCGTTATTCTTGTTTTCATAGATCAGGTATGTATCGGCCACTTCGGGAGTGGGGATCACCAGTTCATTGATATTATTTCCCACTTTCCAGGGGCGGAAGTCAATGATGGGAAGATTTCTCAGGCAATAAAACGAAAGCCAGAAAATGAAAACGGCTATAATTCCGGCAAGATACCAGTCTTTTTTTTCTGTCCAGAGTGGTTTGAACCTTTCCCTGTGAATAAATATAAAGATGGATGCTGCAAATATTACAACATTCTTCCAGAAAGTTTCCCAGTTACTGATAATCAATGCATCGCCAAAGCAACCACAGTCGGGAACAGGATCCGTTAAAGCAACATATAACGTGAGGGGTGTGAAAAATGCCATAAACAGCAAAGCACCCCATGCACTCCAGCGCATTTTTATACCCAGCAATATGGTAAAACCAATTACAAATTCAAGGGCACTCATCAAAACCGCAAATGGCAGGGCAGTAGGGAAAAGCCATTCGGCATTGAAGGCCATGAAATAATCCTGGAATTTGTATACTGAGCCCAGCGGGTCAATGGCTTTTACAAAGCCTGAAAATATAAATACAACTCCGAATAAAACGCGTGAAATCCATAAGAAAAAAGTTCTGATGTGAGATGAATTCATATGTGTTTCCTATATAGTGAACAAATAAATTAGCTTAACGCAATATTTGAAAAAAATTTGTGGTGAAAGATGGTTCATGATCTTCGTATATTTTACAACTATTATCCAAATTGGTGAATTCCATTTGATAAGATAGTGATTTTACCATATGAACAAAACTTCTTAAATATATACCGTTGCAATGTAATAGATGCCTGTAATAATAAAAACTACTGCAGCTATTCTGCGAAACCAGTATTCAAAAGACCGGATCTTATTATAGAAACTTCCCACACCTGAAATACTAAATGCCAGTAACCACGCAATAATAATAACCGGTAACCCGGTTGCCAGGGCAAATACAGGGGGAAGTATCAGACCTTGTGCATTACCGATAGTCATGGGAATTAACATACCAAAATATAACACTCCGCTATACGGACAAAAGGCAAGAGCGAAAACAATACCCAGTAACAATGCTCCCTTGGCACTTCCAATTTGGGTTTTTCCTGCTATACGGTCAGTAATACTCATCCCTTTGCCCCATGGCAATTGAATCCTGATTATATCAAGCATAAAGATTCCGATAACCAGTAGCAAAGGACCTATTATTAATTCGCCATAGGTAGAGAAGAATGCTCCGATTTCAAAAACTCCTGCACCGAAAAAAAGTATCACACCCAAAAGACTATAACTGATTATCCTGCCAAATGTATAAAACAAACCATTGTAAAAAATCCTGCGTTTGTTTGCAAGATCTTTGCTGATATATGCTGTGGCTGTGATGTTGGTAGCGAGCGGGCAAGGGCTTATTGCCGTCATAATGCCCAGGATAAATGCAGATAAAATTGGGATATTTGTATTGTCAAGCAGATTATAAAAGAACTCCATGCAAACTTAATTTGAAACAAACTGGTCAGTAAATATTTAAGAATCACTTCTAACTTCCGGGTAATTGTAATTCCCCTTAAGAATTATTTATTTTTTTCCAGCAATTCTTTTAGCTCTTTTTGTGAAGGAACCCTGCCACTGATTACAACTTTTTCATTGATCACAAGTCCGGGTGTACGCATCACTCCATAGGCCATAATGTTCATTATATCCTCTTCCTTAACTACGTTGGCATTTATATTCATTTCCTGAACTGCTTCAAGTGTAGCCTTTTCAAGTTTCTTGCAAGAGGCACAACCTGTTCCTAAAATTTTTATTTCCATATTAGTAAGAATTAACGCAGATAATCATCGCTAATTTACGATGATTAAATCAGACACCAAATTTATTGAAGAAATTTTTCAATTAGTTTTCTGGCAATTTGCCAGTTTTCCTGGTTGATGCAGTATTTTACACGCGGGGGAGTAATATTTCCCTGTATCAGACCGGCATCCTTCAGTTCCTTTAAATGCTGCGAAACTGTAGATTGTGCCAGGGGCAATTCCTGAACAATATCATTGCAAATACAGCTATCGCGCCGGGTAAGCAATTTCATTATGGCTATGCGGGCAGGATGTGCAAGTGCTTTGATATAACGTGCAAGAAGCATATCTTCCTGATCATACCCATTTTCAACAATAGTTTCCTTTTTCATCGTAATGGATTGTGGAGTATAAAGAGATTCATGAAAACAATAACACTATCCGCGTTTATACTAATCTGTCCTTGGACCGGCAGATGTATTCATACCCGAACCAAAAGACTCTTCCTCCGGGGGTTCTGCAACTTCTCCTCTGATACGGAATACTTTCATCCCTTCAGGATCATTTGACATTACACTCACTGTACGACTGATTCTGTGTGGTCTGGGAGCGAGGCGAAACTCAACTTCAATTTTTCCTTTCTCTCCTGGCAAAACAGGTTCTTTTGTCCAGCTTTTAATACGGGTGCCACAGCAACCACGCACGTGTGAAAGGATCAGAGGCTCATCGCCTTCATTCTTAAATTCAATTTCAAGCTTTTGGGTCTCCAGTTTATTGATATAAAGCGTGTCCAGAAGTTCCATATCTTTTTCAAACTTCAGTTTAGCACCCTTCTTCTCTTGTGAAAAAAGACCTGCACTAATAAGCAGGCAGAATGCAAAAACAACAATTCCTTTTACATGCAACTTATTCATAACATAAAATATTTTAGGTTCTACAATCTGTTAAATGAGAGATTTGTGTTGACTTAATTAAGAATGAAAAAAACATGTCTCAAAGGTACCTATAAACCTGACCCTGTATTAGCGTAAATTACTGAAATATACCTGCACATTACGCGGATTTTACCCATCGGTAATAGGTGAAGGAAGCTATTTGCCAAGAGCAGAATCAATCTGTTTTTTTAACTCACTCAAAAAAGCTTCTTCATTTCTGGAGTAACGATAAGCAAACCCGGTAAGATTAGTAGCTTTTGAATCTGATCCGTTTTTAACATTTACGAATAAAGCTGTACTTACTGCATTAAACTTCTGAGCAATTTCACGATTTTCATCCTGCTGAACATTTACAATACGAAAAATTACCTCCCCGTTTTCCATCTCCTGATTGTAATAAGTTTCCATTGTTTTTTTGGTAAGATTTTCTATCGTTCGGCAAGGACCACAACGGCGGTTACGATGAAAATAATACACCTCAACTTCGGCTTTTTTAATGCTGGATTCTGTAGCAGATAGTTCTGCGGTTTCATAGTTAGTGCCTGAAAGGAAACTCCCGGTTATCATAAACAGAATCAGAGGTAATAATAATTTTTTCATTTTTACGTGCTTTTTTGATTGATTAAAGAAATTTTTCTGTTTTAATAATCAACGCAAAATTACGATAATAGTTACCCATCATCAAATACTTAGTAATAAAAACTTATATTTTCAATGATGATATGCTGAAAAACAAAGATAGCCGGCAACAGGCCGGCTATCTTTTTTATTAACATCATGCAAATAAATGCTTACTGATAATGTACGTTTTGCACAAGATTGGGGTTCACGTCCATTTCCCTTTGCGGAATAGGTAGTACCATGCGTGGGCTATCCCATGAGAGTACTGTGCCCTCTTCAGGTCCATCAGGAATAATAACTTCCTTTCTGAAACGACGCAAATCATCAAGCAGTCTTCCTTCGAAGCACAATTCGCGGTATCGTTCTTCCCAGATCAGATCCAGGTCGATGTTATCCAATGCTTCGAGGCCGGCTCTGTCGCGAATGGCATTAATATCGGCAAGCGGCTGTGCACCTGTTGCAGATCCGTTTCTGAGGTTTGCTTCAGCACGGGTAAGGATCATCTCAGCGAGGCGAATTACATTTATATTGGCATCGTACTTGCCCCATTTACTGCTCATAAGGTTACCTGGGCGTGTACCGATACCAATGTAATACATACCTGGTACGTCTGCAATCACAATTATACCCGGATCTTCTGTAATGGTTGCCCTTAAATCATCTTCCTCGAATACGTCCATATGCATTTCCATAATATGAACATCACTTCTGCCATAACCCTCAAGGCTGGCGAAAAAAGTACCTATACCATCATTGGCCTGACCGGCATTACTGGTGGCATTCTGAATGATCATGAATACATCTTCACTGGTATAACTGTCATTATTGAATGCATCTCTTGGATTATTTTGCAAGGCATCATAACCATCAAAGTTATCAATAACAAAATCGGCTTCTGAAGCTGCAGGACCCCAGTTTTCCGTTGTCATGTATATCCTTGCCAAAAATGCAGCCGCGGCAGAAGCAGTTGCTCTCCCGTTATTGTCACCTGCATTAGTAAAACCAGCAAGTAGCTGTTTGGCATCATTAAGATCGTTAACAATTGACTGATAAACATCGGTAACCGGTGCCCTTTCGGGATAATCATCATCGGTAATACCTGCTGTAGGTCTTAAGATCAATGGCACCCCGGGATGCGTGTTAGGATTACCGGCCACGTATGGGGCAGCATAAAAGCGAACCAGTTCGTAGTATAAAATACCACGAATGAATTTGGCTTCTCCTTCCACCCTGTCGCGGGCATTTTCGTTCACTACATCAAGATTATTAAGAACGTTATTTACCATATCAATGATCCAGTATGAACGACTCCACTTACCCGTAATATACCCATCATTGGGGTCCATGTTTTTGGTATTCATTTGTTCATACTGAATAAATGTGCCTCTCCACTCTACCTGTCCTGAATTGGCTAAAAGGTCGCTATGGAAAATATTGGTGCCTGCGTATAGTTGAGGGCCTCCCAGCAGGGCATAAGCACCATGCAAGGCATTAATAACTCCGTCGTGGTCTCCATACACTGCATCATCACTTACTGCAAGCTGAGGCTCAATATCCAGAAACTCATCACAGGAAGTAAACAAGGCAGTCAGAATGAGAAAACCTGTTAAAGCTGATATAATTTTTGTTTTCATATTTTTCGTTTTTTTAAATTTTAAAATCATTACCGGTTTTTTATGATTAAATATTAACATTCAAACCGAAAGTAATGGTTCTTGGCTGCGGGGCTGTATAGAAATCCCAACCTTGCATAATATTACTGGTTTGCGTAGTAACACCGGCGTCGGGAGAGTTAGTCTCGGGGTCCCAGCCGGGATATTCAGTAAATGTAAGCAGGTTGTAACCTCTTACAAATACCCTTACCGATTGCATATTGACACTTTCAACGATACTTCTTGGCAATGTATAGCCCAGCGTAAGATCTTTCAAACGAACATAAGAACCGTCGAATATCTGTAGGCTTGAAGTTCCATAGCCGTTAGACTGGTAAAGCCTGGGTTCGGGATATAAGGTTTCATCACCCGGTTCTTTCCAGAAGTTTTCATAATAGTGAACCGTATGGTTATCTTCCCATCTTAAACCGGAAGCCTGCCATTGAGCACCATGATTGTAGATATCATGCCCATATACAAACTGGAACATTACACTCAAATCAAAACCTTTAAAGGAGAAAGTATTGGTAAAACCACCCAGGAATTCAGGGTTAGGATCACCCACAACGCGGTTGTCAGCTTCAGCAATATTATTTGTAAGTTCATCAGGGTTATCTCCTTCATAATCTTCGCCATGCAGATAAAACTGCGCATCACCGTTTTCCGGATTTACACCGGCGTATTCCTTGGTATAAAAGACACCAATGGGGTATCCTTCCATAACCCTCCAGATTCCTACAGAGATGATTTCGCCATTAAGATTGGTAACTTTATTTTCATTGAAAGAAATATTGAAGTTGGTATTCCACTGAAATTCTCCGTCAACATTTACTGTATTGATTAAGAACTCCCATCCTTTATTTTCGAGGTTACCAATGTTTTTGTACACAGAAGTAAACCCTGTACTGGCAGGAATTTGTGTATTCAGAAGAAGGTCTTTGGTCTCCTTGATGTAATAATCAATTTCACCGGAAATTCTGTTATCCAGGAATCCAAAATCAATACCGAAGTTGGTTTGGGTGGTAGTTTCCCATCTGAGGTCAGGGCTGGGTATACTTGAAGAAATCAGCCCTGCAAGTCCGGCATAGTTGCTACCCAGATACAAACCTCTGGATGCGAAGTTATTTATCTCAGAGTTACCGGTAAGACCCCAGCTTATCCTGGGTTTAAGGAAACTGATTGCGTAGTTATCCATAAGAAAATCTTCGTTGGTAATTACCCATCCTAAAGATGCTGCCGGGAAGAAACCGTAACGATTATCTCTACCGAACCTTGATGATCCATCGGTACGTCCACTAATGGTAAAGAGATAACGATCAAGATACTTCATATTGGCGCGAGCAAAGAATGATGTATATCGATAACCTGTACCACTTGCATCGGCAAATGAAATTTCAGCAGCGCTGGCAATTCTTTTAAACTCATCGCTGGGGAAACCTCTACCGGCCATTGATGCATATTCAAAATCAGCTTGTTGCAGAGAATTACCCACAACCAGGTTCAGGTCAAAATCGTTACCAAATACAGCATTATATGTGAAGTAGTTTTCAAGGTTATAGATTTTTGCTTTAGCATTTCTTTCAAAACCATATCCATCAGGACCACCATCATTGGTCAGGCGTCCATTATATTGTACTTCCTGCTGGTTGAGTATGTCAATACCCGCTTCAGATCTGAAGCTTAATCCAGGTAGGAGATCAAAATTTACGAAAATATTACCAAAATTACGGAATACCTCTGTATCAAAACTACTGTATTTGCGAACCACCAAACCATTTTCATAAATAGTGTTGCGGTTCAGTTCACCGGTATTAGGATCATAAGCGGGATCCAGCGGGGTAAGTGCGATCATCTGAAGGGGTGATGCAAATGCACGGTCATAAGCTACCCTGAAGTTACGTGAGCGGTTCAGATTCATATTCATCCCGAATGATACAATATCATTGGCTTTATGATCCAGGTTTAGTCGACCACTAATACGGTCAAATTCGTTGCCATTAACAATGGCTACCTGATCGAACAATGAAACAGCAGTAAAATACTGTGTATTTTCAGTACCCCCTGATGCAGAGATATCATACTGTTGTGAAGCACCTCTGCGTAAAGCGTGTCCTTCCCAATCCTCGTCAGGTCCCTGAGTAATATCATCGGGGTTGTCAATATCTCTCCAGAAGGGAAAAGCACCATCAAGGCGTGCCTGCCAGTCATCATCAGGACCAAAACGGTTTATGGCAGCAGTTTCCCAAAGATCAAGATATTGCTCCCGGTTGAGATAACCTATTTTATTGGCCGGTTCGCTAAAACCCAGCTGGGTTGAAATGTTAAATCTTGTTTCACCCTCTTTACCTCTTCTGGTGGTGATAAGAATTACACCGTTAGAAGCCCTTGATCCGTAAATTGCGGCTGCAGAGGCATCCTTAAGGACCTGAACAGATTCAATGTCAGCAGGATTCAGGTCGGCAAGCGGGTTGGTAGGTTCGTTTCCTGTTGTACCCATACTCTGACTTACAACCGGAACACCATCAATTACATATAAGGGCTGGTTACTGGCAGAGATAGAAGAAGAACCCCTGATACGTGTCCTGATGGCTTGTCCTAGTTTACCACTACCGGCAGAAATATGCACCCCGGCAGCACGTCCATGCAGGGCAGTTTCAAAGCTGGGCATGGTATGGCCAGCAATATCGTCGGCATTTACTGAGGAAATAGAACCGGTAAGTTCGTACTTCAAACGAGTACCATAACCTACTACAACTACCTCCTGCAAAGTTGCCACATCGGGGCGCAAGGCTACATTGATGACAGTTTGTTCGCCAACAACTCTTTCCTGGGGTATCATTCCTATAAAAGAATATACCAGCGTAGAGCCTTGCTCAACAGTAATAGAGTAACGGCCGTCAGTATCGGTAACCGTTCCCTGGGTTGTACCCTTTACTGCAATAGTTACACCTGGCAAAGTGCTGCCATTGACAGCATCAGTAACCGTTCCTGTAACTGTTCGCACCTGGGCATAAAGGCTGGTAGCCATCATACCCAGAATTACGGCAAAAATTAATAAAATTTTCTTCATGTTGTTTGTGTTTTAGTTTGTAAATGAGAAACTAACTATTTTTTCATCAGCGAAACCTGATGTTTTGAATTTGTAAATATAGAAAAAAAATAGAGGTTTTGCACAATTTAAGCATACACTTTTTTATCATATATCATTTAAAACAAGCAATCTAAACATATATTTTATTGTCTGTATAACCCATCAAACCTGAAAAGACAAACCTTTTTGGTGCCTTTATAAAAATAATATCCATACAGGTATTACCGTTTGAATTATCGAATTAAAAAAGGGCAGCACCTTAAAGATGCGACCCTTTTTTAAAACAATTTATTTTTTTATTCTTACTGAATCTTCAATGAAACAGCCTTTGTACCTGTTTCAGCCTTAATGTGAAGGATATATATTCCGGCAGGCAGCCCGTCAATTCCGATAGTTCCTTTCATTTCATTTACCTGGATGGTTTTTACCAATTGTCCGGTAATATTCAGCAACTGTACTTCATTAATGATCTGGTTGCTTTCAAAAGTAACAATGCTGCTTGCAGGATTGGGGTAAACTTTTAATCCTTCCAGCGGATCAATAAAATCTGCTGATACTTCGGGTTCAAAAATAGCATGAACGGTGGTGTTTGCTGTAATATTTGAAAGGATATAATTTTCCTCTGCGCCAACGCTTTGTCCGTCCACCTCTAAATCAGCTATTCTATGGCCCTCGTCCGGAGTAAGTTCAAATACAAGATTACTTCCGTGTGCAGCATCAATAACTCCATCAGGCGTTATGGTACCGTTTCCTTCATGCGTTACTGTAACCTGGTAAATATTTATGGCAAATTCAGCATGAATGGTATAGCCATCTTCTGTTACATTTTCAAAAGTATACGATTCAACGGCACCTACACTTTCTCCGTTCACAAGCACATCATCAACATGATAGCCCGGTGCAAAAGTGATCTCAAATGCAATATCATCACCATGGAAAACTTCCACATCACCAGAAGGATTTATACCTCCATTGGGTCCTGCAGATGCTGAAATTGTATACATATTAAGTGCAAAAACAGCCAGAAAATCACGATTACCGTATACATCAAAAGCATATTCAGAATCGGTTGAAACAATAATTTCATCTTCGGTCCAATGTACAAAATGATAACCCGTATTGGGTATAGCTTCAATTGTGACGGTTTCTCCGTAATAATATTCACCGGTTCCGGTAACCGTTCCGGCATCTTCAATATTGACATCAACCGCTACATTAAAACGAAGATACGTTAATGTAATATCCAGGTTCTGGTTTTCATCTTCATTAATTTCAACGGTTGCAGCAACGGGCTCAAAGCCTGTTTTTGAAACTGTATAATTGTAGGTTCCGGGTACAACGGTAATTACCACTTCTCCCTGGGCATTTGTATAATGAGCACCAAATCCCTGAATGGTGAAGTATGCATCTTCAACAGGCTGGTCAAATTCATCATTGACGGTAACTGTAAGGTTTACAGTAACTGCATCATCTGATAAAAGAACCACATCAAAAGTCATATCATCTTCAACCAAAATACTTCCGGTAGCCGTTTGATAACCTTCTTTCTCAACTTCATAAGCATAAGTACCGGCCAGTATATTCTCAAAGAAATAATCACCCGCAGCATTTGTCATACCGTCAAGGGTTACCACGGCATCTTCTACAAGGTCTGTGTTCTCATCAGTAATAATGAATGTAACGTTGTATTGGGGATGCACCACTTCCAGATTAACCGGTAAGATAATGGTTTCTGTGGCATTGTTTTGAATGAAAAGCTGAGCAGTATGATCTCCAACTTCCAGTTCTGTAGCATCGAAAATCAATTCTACCTGTTGTTCTCCTTCGGGTTCCACAGTTCCTGCCTGAGGATCAAGACTGAGCCATTCAACCTGCGGTAAGAGATGAAGAATGCCACGAATATTCCAGTTAAAATCGAGATCGGCATTAAGATCAGGTAACAAGGACCAGGTATTCTGCAAATAAACCCAGGCTCCTTTATTTTCAACCATAGGACCATCATCCACACTGCTGGGAAATTCGCCTGTGGAAGTTATCTGGTAGCCAATCCAATACTCCAGGCCTGGCTGCAAGGTAATAGCTTCAGGTAAAGTATGGATATTCCATTCATTGACAGTTACGTCATCAGTAACATCCTGCGAATAAATCTCTGTGCCCGGACCCTGATCAGATCCGCCTTCCCATATTTTTACAACAACATTAGTATAAGTATCCTGGCGGATATGATATTTTACCTCTGCCAGTTCATAAACCCCTACATAGGGAGCCACATCTGCTTCATCAAATCTCACCGCGGTGATCCACGTACTGGCTCCGGCACCTATACCGTTTCCGTTATGGTCATTGTCATGATGCAACTCAACAATTTCATCTACTTTCTGAAATTCAGAATCATCGGGAGTTTCATTTTCAACGCCAGGATTACCGGCAATATGAACCTGCAATGAAGCATCGGATGATGAAGTAATTTCAGGATAGATTGCGGTTTTACGCTGATTCATTTTACCGGTATTCTTATCAATAGTTTCCAGAGCAAACAATGAAAACTCAAGCTCAGCATCTCCAGGATTGGCAATGGTCATAAAACTGCTCCCTGTTTCACCCTGCACAATCTGAAAATCAACAGACTCAATATCAATTTCAATTTCAGGAGCCGGAATTTTTTCCATCTCAATTTCCACCAGCATGCTTTCGCCACTTACACTGATTGTGGATTGATAATTAAAGAAACCTTCCTTTATTGCCGTAATATCATAATCACCTTCGTAAAGGGCCAATTGGGCTGTACCACCCGCATCGGTATATGTTTCCTGGTTTGAATATTGGGTAGATATAAATACATCCTCCAGGGGTTCGGCATTTCCTGTAACAACAAACTGCACATCCACAGGATCATTTTCAACCAGGATCCTTACATCATCAACCAGCCACCAGTAATCAAAAGAGCCTATCCATTTGAATTTAAATTTAACATTTGGCTGTCCCTGTGCATATTCAGTAACATCAAATTGCGAAAGAACAGGATTTGGACCATTGAGCTGATTTTGCGGAGCATCATACCAGCGGTAAAGTTCAGTATGGGTTTCAAAATCATCTGTACTCACATAAATCCTTACATCGGCAGCACCAAATGTTCTTGCCAGGTGCTCAACCGAGAAAGCTATATCAAGATCTGTTATTTCTGAGAAATCAAATGCGGGGGTTATCAGGTCTGCTTCTTCAGGAACACCATTGCTGCCATGTGCATCCGAATCAAGGATCATATAGCCGTTACCGGCAGTAGTAGAGTTAAGTTGTCCACCATAAGCCCCCCCGGTAGTGGTCCATTCCCAGCCCGGAAAAGCGGCAGGACCGTCAATTACATTATTAATCCATCCATTGGGTATTTCGCCATCACCAAAATCTTCATAGAAAAATTCTGAAAACTGGTTGGGGTCAGGAAAGACGATGTATTCATTGAGCCAGTCCTCAAAATAACTCACCCTGGCGTAAACACCGGGATAACCGGGAGATCCGCATCCAACTCCCCAACTAACTACTCCGGCAATCTTATACCAACCCTGTCCGTCGGGCACAACCAAAGGACCACCGCTATCACCCTGACAGGCATCCTGATCTGGAGCTCCTGCCATTATCATATCAGAAGTAATATAAGAAGGAGGATAAGAAGCATTACCCCCTACAATAGGAACTTCCACAGCCTGCAGTATATCAGGTGAAGGCCCGCCAAACGACAATGCACCCCAACCCGACACTTTAGCCATTACATCAGGATCAGTTAGACCTGATGCCGCATCATTGAGTGTTACAATACCTACCTTCGTTTTTGCAGGATCATCAAGATCAATGGTATTGGATAATCTCAGCAGTGCAATATCAAACTGATGTTCATTACCGGTTGTGCCATAATCAGGATGCATAATGATTTCAGACACATTGTGATAAGTGCCTTCTGTTGAAGATAAAGAAGTAAAGCCCGCCCTAATGCGAATCTGAACGGGGTCCAGTTCCGTATCATCAAAAACCACGCAATGGCTGGCAGTAATAATCCATTCGTCATTAACTATAGTGCCGCCGCAAAAATGGGCAGTTCCATAAGGAGGCCTCAATTGTAAAGATATTTGCCAGGGATAATCCAGGATATCAACATCTTCACCACCCACAATTTTTTCGCCTCCGCGGTCAAACTTCTGAAGAAAAAGTTTTATGTTTTCCGGATCACTGAAAGGATGATTTTCATCAATATAATACTGCCCCTTCTGATCCTCTGAGGAAATTTCTGATGGATCAATTTCAAAAAACTGCGCATTAGCATTCCATACTGTAAAGAAAAGAACAGAAAGCGTTAATAACAAAGTAAATTTTTTCTCTTTCATGTGTAGTAATTTAAGTTAAGCGGGCATACATTCTTTATAAATTAAATACCTATGCCCTGGTTTTGATAAATTTCAGATTGAAAACTATGCTTTAAAAAGGATTTCTTTATTCCTGTCTATATGTTGGTTTTCGATGGGTAAATGCAAATGCAAATTAAAACAAATTTATAAATTATAACCAAAGAATCAAATTTACTGATTTAATGAGTGAATAAAAAGTTTTTTATGCGCACAAATTACATAGAATTAAATCGTATTAATTTATTATACAGTGTTCGGATGATCGCAATTTGGATGATTAACACTTTACAACAAGATATTCAGAAATTCTAAAATATTTTGATCACTTGTATCTCAAAAAACTATTACAGAACTCAAAATACCAAAATATTGCTCAACATCTATTTAGCATTACTCTTAAAAAAATATGAGGCTGTCTTTTTAAAAAGACAGCCTCATAAATTAATTTACTTTTATTACCTAAAAGAATTTCCTAATTATTCCACATCCCACCAAACGCGAGAAGTTGCGGAATGATCCGGTACATTATTCTCATTGTAAAGAAGTTCATCTAATGGATAAAGAAATCTTCTTGGAGTTTCGGGAATAGCGCTGGCATCAGGTATTACCAATTCCGGAATACCGGTTCTTCTCCAGTCTGTCCAGGTTTCCAGGCTATGGAACATGGCGACGTATTTTGCTGTCATAATTTTTTCAAACGTTATGGTATTTTCATCTTCGTTTGCATATACATCTTCCCAATCAGGGTCACTTACACCATGTTTCGCCAAAGATGCTTTAACAGCTTCATTATAAGCAGTAGCAGCTGCCTCATTATCTTCACCGAAGAAAACTTCTGCTTCAATAAATTTCAATTCAAAATAATTGAAGAAAAATACCGGAGAGTTTTGCGAAGCATAACCGGGTCCTATAAATGAAGCTTCATCGTTTCCTTCACCAGGCCCGGATCCTAGAAATACATTTAATGTGTCTTCCTCCACAATTATTTCTGTTAAATAGAAATAAGCACTTAATCTTGGATCATCAACATCAACCATCAGATCAACGATCTTTTTACCAACTCTTACATCCTCGCGGTCATTATCGAATTGATAACGAGGATTCCATTCATTGGAAGCCGGTCCAAAGTCGAACTGGAAATCATCTGCATTACTTTCCATTAATCCACCATCATTTATTAAATCCCTGACAGGACCATATCCATTTCTTTTTTCCAAATGCAGAGCTGCACGTACTTTAAGAGAACGGGCAATCTTCTCCCATTTTTCTATATTACCATTAAAAATAATATCATCTGCACCAGGTCTTGGAATACCAACAGGGTTGGACTGTGCAAAGAGTGCAAGAGCATCTGTCAACAAAACATCTATCGTTCCATATATTTGTTCCTGAGCATCGTAGGCAGGTGCAGTTATACCCTCACCACCTTTAAATGCTTCGGAAAATGGCACGTCGCCCCATACTGAAGTAATGTTTGTGAGAGCAAAAGCCTGCATAACCAGAGACATCCCCAGATAGTGCTTTGCATCGAGCTCTGTAGCCTTGTCTTCAAGTACTTTAAGGTTCACAAGAGCACCACCATACAAGGTGTTCCACAAGTTGTTAACATCAGAATTCAGTACAGTATAATTTTCGCTAGCAAATGATTGGCGTGTAACACCAGATACATGCTGCATCCAGATAGCAGGATAACGGCTTAATTCTCCACCGTAAACGTAAGCTACAGAAGCCTGAGTTGACGACAATAAAACATTCATCGTAACATCATCAGGGTTGTTAGGATTAACATTAATTTCAGGGTCAATCCACTTCTCGCAGCCTGTTACCAAAGCAACAAACAATGCGAAAATTCCTATTTTTTTTATTATATGTTTCATTTTTTCACAATTTTTTATTAGAAACTTTTTTTTCCAGGTATGATTTATATATCAACACGTAAACCTACCACATAACCTTTTGTTCCCGGCATATTAAAATAATCAAGCCCCTGACCATTACCGGCACCTATCAAGCTGGTTTCAGGATCAATACCTGTATAAGGTGTACTTAACCAGAGATTACGACCAGTAACAAAGATTTCTGCACTTTGGAACATAGTTCTTTCAAGTAAAGATCTACCAAGTCGGTAAGAGAGTGTTACTTCACGCAACCTCACCCAATCGGTTTTTTCAATAAACTGCGATGTAGGTCCTGTAAAACCACTACCCGGGCCTAATACATACCAATTAATATCTTTTGTAACCGGTATATCATTAGGTGATCCGTCAGAAACTTTTACCCCTTCAAATATATGCACAGCTCCATCGTCTCTTGATTCAGTATCACCATGAGAACCAAAGTAATACATAGCTCCTTTGGTACCATTCCACATAACCCCGCCTTTCTTGATATCAATCAGAAAACTAAAGGATAAACTTTTATAAGAGAAAGAATTATTTATACCCATAGTCCAGTCAGGCAAAACATTTCCCAGGTTTCTTTCAGAAGTATTGTAAATGGGGCGACCATAATTGGAAGATTCGGGATCATCATCTATCAACACTTGTCCATCATCATTGGTTTCAAAGAAATCACCAAAAATACTTCCGTAAGATTCACCCACAACGGCACGTGCTTGCGCACCTACAAAACCTGCCAAAGTAACATTGTTTACACCTTCAGCCAATGATAGAACTTTATTACGGACGCGGGTAAAATTAACATTAATATCCCATGAAAAATCAGGTGTTTGAACTGGCACTAAAAAGGTTGTCAATTCTATTCCTTTATTCTCCATATCACCTGCATTCAAAGCCTGGGCATAATATCCTGAAGACTTGGCAATAGGAACCGATAGAATCAAATCTTCATGCTGACTGGAAAAATAAGAAAAATCAATTCCCAATCGGTTATCAAACAACCTCATTTCAGCTCCTATTTCAAATGTTTTGGTAATTTCGGGTCTTAAATCATTATTAGGAAGAGTTGTTCCTAACCTGAAACCACCCAAACCTCCGAATCCCGGAAACGAGATTCCGTCTGTCCAGCCATCACCCCATGCAGCTCTTGGGAAAGAAGGTAAAGTCGCATAGATAAATGCATCATTGGCAATTTCTGCATAAGAAACCCTGATTTTACCAAAAGGAATCATAGAGTTGTCTTTAAGTGCCGGAAGCTCAGTGAATACAAAGGCTGCATTACCTGAATATAACAAAAATGAGTTGTTTTCTTCTGGCAAGGTTGTTGACTTCTCGTTTCTCAAAGTAGCATTCAGATAAACCATATCTCTGAATGATCCACCAAAATCGCCATAAAAAGCAGATGTTCGCTTCTTATTAAGTATATCGAATGAAACCAGGTCAATGGCACCTGATATATTATAAAATCCGCTAACCGTTAACTGGTCACCCTGAACATATACCTGATTTGATTGGGATTGGAATAAATTATAACCTACCAGACCGGTAAGAACTATATCTTCATTTATTCTTCTGTTAAAATTAAGAATAAGGTCACTGTTAAAGTCCCTCACAAAATATTCTTCATTATATACCCTACCGGCGGGGAAAGTTCTGGATCCTATACCAATAAAACTTTTCCTTCTGTCACTGTAGAGGTCGGTTCCTACCCGGTAAGATATATTTAACCAATCAGCTGCACGATATTTGAATGCAGCGTGCCCGGTTACACGGTTTACATTATCTGTCAGTTGGTTCATATTCACTGTCCAGAATGGGTTATCGTAACCACCACCGGCATAAGCATTGCGTTGACGACCATCTGGTAACTTATAGGCTGCTAAATCATTAACAGGATCATCGCTACCTCCGGTAATATCAAAATTCGGGGGCATACGCATTAATGCCAGCATTACACCCGATGTATTTGAACCTTGTTGAATTCTTACACCACCTGAATTGGTATAAGCAATTCTGGCATCAGTTGTGAATCTCTCTGACATTTTGGATTCACCTGCCAAAGTTATTGTTGTGCGGTCAAAGGTATTATTGGGTACAATACCACTTGAACTGGTATTACCAATAGAGAGTCTGTAACTGTTGTTTTCATCTCCTCCTGTGAGAGCGATATTATTATTATAAGTTAAACCGGTTTGGAAAAAATTTCCTTTATTGTCATAAGGTCCAACCAATAAATCGGCTCTTGCATTGGGATCATTCATTGATACAATATTACCCTCCGGATAATACAGATTTTCTCCGCCATCAAATCTTAAAGTATCCAATCTGGGTCCCCATACAAGGGTTGTTGTACTATAATCTCCAAAAAGACCCTGCCCATATATGGAATTCATTGCAGGTAATTGAGAAACCTGATCTACTGTTAAAGAACTGCTAAAAGAAACAGATGATCTTTTTACTCCTGCCTGTCCCTTTTTTGTAGTGATAATTACCGCACCATTACCTGCACGTAAACCATATAAAGCAGTTGCAGCACCCCCTTTAAGTATGCTGATTGATTCAATATCATCCGGGTTAATGTCAACAATACGATTTGAGAGGGCAACTCCTTCCAGTAAATTGTTTCCTCCATCGGAAGGATTTCCTGATGTTAACTGAGAGTTGTCAATGGGTACACCATCCACTACAAATAATGGTTGATTGTTACCTGTTAAAGAAGCGGCACCCCGAATGGTCATAAAACTTGATGAACCTGCAGCACCTGATGAATTGGTAATATTTACACCCGCTACTCTACCGCTTAGGGAGTTTATCGGGTTTACATTGGCACCACGCACCAATTCATCGCCTCCTACTTCCTGCACTGAATAACCCAACGATTTCCGTTCGCGGGAAATACCGAGTGCGGTTACCACAATTTCCTGTAGCATTGACACATCCGATTCGAGGACTACATTAATAATGGATCGATCACCCACCGGAACTTCTTGAGTAGCCATACCAATGAATGAGAACACCAGAACATTGTCCGGAGAAACGGTGAGCTCATAAATACCATTATTGTCAGTTATGGTACCTATGTTTGTACCCTGAACCATTACAGTTACACCCGGCAGGGTAGCTCCTGTTTTGGCATCGGTTACAGTACCTGTCACACGTCTTTCCTGAGCGTAAAGGCTATTGCCCAATAGGCCCAGGATTACGAAAAAAATCAAACAAATTCTCTTCATGTTGTTTTTGTTTTTGTGAATAATTAAAATTGGTTTTTGGTTCTGCGCTGTTCGAAAACAGCGTAACAAGGTGTAAATTTATAAAAAAATGTTATCATAGCATTAATTTATTGTTAAAAGAAGAAAATAACTTGCATTCTAAAAATAATTTATACTGTTAATTTTTTTATGAAAATTAAGTTATTTAAAACCCGTTTAAGTTCATAGCAAGATTTTGTTGGTTCAGCCTGATATGTTTTAAACGTTTATTTAGGTACTTCATCAATTATGCTTGGGTAATTTTAAAAAATTTTGAATGTGAAAATAAGCCATTGCACTAAGACGAAATAAAGACAGGGCTAAGTGCAGTAGTTGAAACCTTAAAAAATAGACAAATAAAAAAGGCCGGTGAAAATGCACCGGCCTTTTAAAATATTTAAGTTATTTGAGATTTACCAACCATCATTCTGGATAAGGTTCGGGTTGGTAGTCATATCATTTGAAGGAATACCCCAGATGAATTTCGGATGATCTACAGGAATAAAGAGACCATCGTATAATTCACCGCGGTTTATCGGACCGGTATTTTGTGGAGTTTCACTTGCTCTGTCAACAGGCATACCCCAACGCATAAGGTCATTCAAACGCATACCTTCTGCGAGCAACTCACGGGTTCTTTCTTCTTTGATAGCTTCAAAAAGAGCATCTCCGGAAAGTCCATCAAGGCCAACCAAACCACGGGCTACACGCAAGGTATTAAGTGTTGTAAGAGCTGCACCTGGATCTTCATAGAATTGAGCTTCAGCCAGGTTTAGATAGGTTTCAGCAATACGGAAAACTATAGGTTTATGCTGATAATTGGTATTGCTGCCTGTAAACAACTCGGGGTTACCTGGGTATTTGTTCAACAGGAGAATGCCTGTATCATAATCCACACCCTGAACCCGAAGGGGTTTTTCTTGCAGATAAATTTCCCTGCGGATATCATCTTCCTCATACAGATCAACCACCCATTGCATTGGAATAAAATCCGGAGTATAGTACTCTGTTGCGGGCTGAAATCCCAGGTAGATGTTGTTCAAAGATCCGGGGAGCTCTGAAGGAGCGCTGGACTGAACATGCATGATTATCTCAGATCCGTTGTCATTCACCGTCCACATGTTACTCAAATCGACAGCGGTTGTGATCAATGGATACCTTCCGCTTCCGATCAGTTCATTGGCGGCAGTAATTGCTGCAGGGTAGTTCTCCATATGCAGATAAACACGCGCTTCCAGTGCAAGTGCTGCATCACGGTTTAACTTTGTGGCATTGGGTGCACCTTCTGACAAACGAGCTTTTGCTTCAGTAATATCATCAAGGATCTGATCATACGTTTGCTGAACAGTAGCACGTGCCGGTTTGGCAGTGGGATCATAGGTAAGTACCAAAGGTACTCCCAAGTCAGTAGATGCAGTTGCAGCATCATAAGGTATACCCCACCTGATAACCAACTGATGATAGTAAAATGCCCTGAGCAGGTATGCTTCACCGATATATCCTTCAATGATAGCTTCCTCTTCGGCATTTGCTGTTTCAATCAGTTGCATGTTGTCCAGCACGTTATTAATATTTACCATAGCACTATAATACAATTGCCATGTATCGCGAATGGTATAGTCAGTGGAAAGGAAACCTTCCCATCTGTGAGGGAAACCGTTGCGGTTACCAAAATCAAGCGATGCATTAAAAAGATCGGCCTGAACATCGGTAGAGAACATAAAGATACCGTAAACACTGTTTCTGAGCTGAGCATACAAACCATTGTTGATGTTCTCAGCATCGGTCATGGTCTGGAATGCCTGGGTCTGCTCAATCTGGTCATAAGGGAACCTCTCCACTTCACAGGAAACTGTAAATAATGCAAAGAATGCGGCCCCCAGGAATATATTAATTAATTTTTTCATAATCTGTTTCATTTATAAAGTTTGATTAAAATTGTAATGAAAGTCCGAAAGATATCTGTTTGGTATTGGGGTTAGCTCCCAATGTCAGGTTAGAGTCAACTTCCGGGTCGGGACCTTCATAGTTGGTAAATGTAAGCAGGTTACGTCCTGTAATGAATATTCTGGAACCGGTAATAAGGTTGGTTCTCTGCAACAGTGATTCAGGAAGCTGATACCCTATGGTAAGGTTTTTCAAACGCATGAAAGAAGCATCTTCTACCAAACGGGAGTCGAACTGTGTGAACTGGTAATCGTATGAAGGGAACCTGGTTTGATCTCCTGGTTCTTTCCAGTAATCCAGAATTACTTCGGATTGGTTAAATCCACCAAACACGTTGGGATTTTCGTAAAAATATCTGTCGTTATTGATCAGATATTTACCATTAACAAAGGCGAAATCAACCTGCATAGAAAAGTTTTTCCAGCCTGCATTCAGACCAAAACCACCTGCAACGGGAGGATACCGCCTGAGACCGGTATTTTGTTGAAGTGCAACTTCATCAAAATCTTTGGTTGTTTCTTCTTCGGTATTAACCATACGATCTTCACCGGGCACATACCACATAGGTGCGCCATCTTCGGGGTCAACACCGGCGAATATAGGATAATAAAATGCAACCGGCTGGCCGACAACCCAGGCTACACCCGTATTGGGGATAATCCAGTAATCAAGTCCCTGGAAGAGTTCTGTAACCTTATTTTCATTGTAATTGAAATTGAAATAAGGAGTAACATAATAATCGCGACCTGATACAATATCGAAATCAAACTCAATGTCGATACCGTTGTTTTGCAGTGTTCCAACATTTTCGGTGATCTCAGCAAAACCTGATGTATAAGGCTGAGGAACGTCAACCAACATGCTTTCAGTAGCCCTTCTGTAGTATTCTACATTGAAGCGGAGAAGATCCTCAATTATTGAGAATTTGGCACCAAAGGTTGCTTTGGTTTGTTTCTCCCAGGTCAATCTTGGATTACCGGGTGATGAAATCAACCAGCCGGTATTTCCGTCATACTGGGTTGTACCCATGTTTGCAAGGTGCAGATAGTTTCCAATTTGCGAGTTACCACTGGTACCGATACTGGCTTTCAATTGTAATGAAGAAAGGAAATCTACATTCTCCAGAAAACCTTCTCTCTTGGCATTCCACATAACACCTGTGGCCCAGAAATTGGCAACCTGGTTTTCTCTACCAAATCTTGATGAAGCATCCTGACGCACTGAAGCATCAAAGTAATATTTATTATCAAAACCATAATCAAAACGTCCGAAATAGGAAGCATAAGCATATTCACTCTTGGTATGCTCCACATCTCTGTTTTCAGGACCTGCCGTTAGCAACAGAAGCCTGTCATCAGTCTGACCGGTTGATAAAGCAGCAAAGGATTCAAATGTATTATCAACGTATTCTTGTCCGGCAAGTAAGGTAAAATCATGACGGAGGTCAAGATTAAACTTGTATTCAGCAGTATTGGTAATCGTTCTTGAGTAGTTTCTTGAGAAATATTCGCGTGCAGAACCATTGTTAAGATCACCGATGAAAGAAGGCAAACGGTAACTGGTGGTTCTGTAATCGTATCCGTCAATACCACCCTGTGAGCGGATGGTAAGTCCTTCCAGTGGGTTAAGCTGAATAAACCCCGTAAGATTTACCTGTAAATTGTCGCCTGTAGAAGGAAGTTTTTCTTCCAGGTAATAAGGATCATAACGGTTCCAGCCGGGAATTACACCTTCAAAACTATTTCCAAGACTATCGTATGGAGTGTAAAATGGCTGTGCAAGCATAGCCAGACCACGGTTGGTACTGTTCGATCCGTATTGGTTAGTTTGACGCGTATCCGAACTTAAACCCAGATTGGTTCCAAAGCTCAACCAGTCGTTTGCAGAAGAATTGATGTTAGCACGCAGGTTATAACGTTCAAACTCTGAACGGGTAGCCAGACCATCCTGGTAGAAATATGCACCTGAAACATAATAATCAGTTCTTCCACCTCCACCCTGGATGGAAATATCACCCTGGTGTGTAGGTGCTGTTTCCTGGTAGTAATACTTATGCCATTGTGTATCATTCGGATACTGCTCGAGGATGTTATCAACCTCTTCCTGGCTTCGATAACCGGTTTCAACCCAGAAATTGGTAAGTTGTTCGGTGTTCATGAACCTGTTGAAAAAGTCTTCGTTGGCAAGTGTTGACTGACCAGTTTGCGCATTTACAGTAATAGTAGCCTTGGCATCACGGTTTCCTTTTTTGGTTGTAATGTAAATAACACCGTTGGCAGCCCGTGAACCGTAAATAGAAGTTGCAGAAGCATCTTTCAATACAGTTACACTTTCAAAGTCGTTGGGGTTAAGAGATAACACATTACCGGCAGCAATGGGAACTCCATCCAACACATACAAGGGAGCTGAACTGGAACCCAGTGAACCTGCACCGTGCAGTCTGATAGATGAGATCTGGCTGGGCTCACCGGAGGAGGTAAATACCTGCAAACCGGCAACACGACCCTGCATGGCATCCCATACGTTAGCAACAGGCTTTGATTCAAGCTCCGCTGCACTTACGGTTGAAATAGATCCTACTACTGTACCCACCGAGCGGGCAGTACCATAACCTATTACTACAACCTCGCTTAATGCCTTGATATCCGATTCCATCGCAACGTTGATTACATTGCGGCCTTCCACGGGAACTTCCTGGGATTTCATACCTATAAAGGAGAAAACCAGGGTGGCATCACCGGTTGTATTCAATTCGTAACGACCATCGATGTTGGTTACTGTACCCTGTGTAGTGCCTTTTACAGCCACTGTAACTCCGGGTAAAGTATTCCCATCATTGGCGTCTGTTACCGTACCGGTAACTCTGATAGTTTGCCCAAATGCCTGACCACCAAGCAATAGGAGCAAAAGCAATCCTAAATTAATAATTCGCTTCATGTTATTTTTGTTTTAATGAATAAAATTGGTGGTTAAATTGATCTGCAAATATAAAACAATTAGGAAATTTCCAAGCATTTTTAAGACTTTCAACAAAAATTATTAAAATCGTTAAAATTTAATTTTAAAAAAATCATTCTGATAAAGGACAGATTACACGCTGTGGAATATATTTTTTATCAGACCTAAAGATTATTTAACATGGTGTAAATTCCTGACCCTGTATGATCTCATTTGATTATAATTATGCAAATAATGATTGTTTTCCGGGTAATAATAAAATAAATGCCCGAAACTATTCAATTACATATGATTGCGATGTTCCGCCCCGCTGGGGCTTACCGATGTCGGGTGTCTTACATTCTACAAATGTTGTCGCTGCTCTGCAGCTCCGGGTAAAGCTGCAGAGCAGCGAAACATAAAAAAATTATAACAACTTATAGCTTGCCGTACAATATTGAATAATAATAATGAATTGCAATTAAAACCGAAACATTTATTGCAAAAATGGTGTTTTTTAAAAAAATGGCTGTGATGGCTAAAGACGTTTATTATTGCAAATAGATTGACTTTGTAAGGCAAATGCTATCTGTTTTAACCGTCATCAACCCAAAAAGAAATAATTATCTTTGGCCCCGTATTTTCGGAATAAATTAAACTCTGATATATCTCAAAATAAAAACACATGAAAAAAATGCAATTCTCACATGTAAAGTTTACACTGTTCCTTTCCCTGGCAATGGTATTTCTTCCCGTTACAGTTTTATCACAAATAGAATATGGAGGAGACCCTTTTGCCAGAAAATATCCATCTGCAATCAAGTCAACTGATCAAGCTGCAATAACCCTTTCATTGTCGCAAGACCAGAAAGATGAAAGAGAATACCAGCTTGGCCGCGAATCATTTATGGGTGATCCACTGCATGCCGGTTTTACAATACCTGCAAACATAAACCCCCGTGTACATGGTGAATGGCAGGAGTTTGGTGACAGTTTACGGATATGGCGGGCGCAAATCGAATCTCCGGAAGCCAAAGGGATTGGACTCATTCTGAGAAATTACCAACTTTCTGAAAACGCTGCCATATTTGTATATGACCCGGTAATGGAAAACGTTCTGGGAAGTTTCAATCATAAAAATAATAATGAGCATCAAATTCTTTCTATAAGAATGGTTCCCGGTGAACAAGTAATTGTTGAGTACCAGGAAAAAATTACAGGAAACGATGCTCCCCTGATGATGAATTCAGATTTTTACATTGAGAGCATCATGCATGTTACCAGCGGGCTTATTGATGTGAACAATGAAAAAGGTTTGGGGGATGCCGGCGACTGCCAGGTAAACATCAATTGCTCCGAGGGTGACCTGTGGCAACGCCAGAAAAGGGGAGTTGCACGCATCCTTATGAGAGTGGATAACAGTCTTTTCTGGTGCAGCGGATCGCTGGTGAATACTACTGCACAGGATGGCCGGCCCTATTTTCTTACAGCCCATCATTGCGGCGATGAAGCCAGCCTGGATGATTATTTGCAATGGCAGTTTTATTTCAATTTAGAGCACCCGGGTTGCGAAAATTCCGGCATGCCCTATCATAATGTATTATACGGAGCATCATTGCTTGCCAATGGGCCTATGGAAGGAGGATCAGACTTTAAATTGCTGCAACTGGGGCAAATGCCTCCTCCATCATGGCAGGTGTATTACAATGGCTGGAATCGCATTGATGAACCTGCAACATCAGGTGCAGGAATTCATCATCCAAAAGGAGATGTAAAAAAGATCTCGACCTTTGATCAGGTGCTCACCTCAGCCGGCCCAACCGTGAGCGGTGAACAAATGGCCGAAAATTCAACCTGGAGAGTGAACTGGATAGAAACAGAAAACGGCTTTGGTGTAGTGGAAGGAGGTTCATCAGGTTCACCTTTATTTAATCAGCAAGGCCTTATTGTGGGAACTCTTACGGGTGGCTCATCAAGTTGCAATAATACGGCGAATCCGGATTATTACGGAAAACTGAGTTTTCACTGGGACCAGAATGGAGATTTCTATTATGATCAGCTTGCATTATGGCTCGACCCCCTGGGAACAGGAATCACAACTCTACCCGGTTATGATCCTTCTCTGGCTCAATATCCACCTCCCGGGTTTGTTGAAGCTCAAAAACTGGAAAACGAATCAATTGAATTGCGCTGGTATAAACCCGGACAAACACCCAATAAACCCGGCTGGTATTCTTATGTGAATACATACCAGGGCTATATATGGGCAGGCCCTGAAAGAGCAAATGTTTTTGATGCCAAAACTTTTGGCCTTTCATACCCCATCACCTTAAGCAAAGTGTCTCATATTTTTTATGAAGACCCTGAATCACCCTGGCCCAATAATGAATTCCGGTTCAAAATATATGATCAATCCGGTTCATTGCTTTTGTATCAATCTCCTGTTATAGAAGCTGAAAGTCTTGTGGAAATGGTTCACGAGCTTGAAGAACCTCTTGAAATGAACGATAAATTCTATGTGTCTGTTGCCCCTGTGCATTCCAGTGGAAATCCTGCATCACTTTTTGAAAATATCAATTACGGAAACGGGGTTTCTTTTACCGGAATCCCGGGCAACTGGCAGGTTGCCGGGAACAACAGCAATCAGTATGTTTTTATTACCAAAATATTTATTGATATGGATGAAAACGGAAAAGAAGAAGAATATACTGCTTCATCCGACGATATAACTGTTATGGATTACTCTGAACTGATGTTTGATAATGAATCAACATTGTTGAATATGCAAATCCTGCCCCGATGGAGTTCTTCTGTTACTACCTACAGGATATACCGAAATAATGAGTTGCTTGAAGAAATTAGCACTTCAGAGCTTATGGAACTGTTATATCTTGATGAAAGCGGCCCATCAGGAAATATTTACGATTCTTATTATATCACTGCAGTTTATCCTGATGATGTGGAATCAAACCCATCGAATAAGGTTTTTATTTTTAACGAAGCATTGTGCGAAACTGTAATCCAGGATTTTCCATGGGTTGAAGATTTTGCTGAAGGTCAACTCCCTGATTGCTGGACGGTTGAATCGGATGGCCCGGGTTGGGAAATTGGACCCGCAGCAGATCTTGACACCCTGGAAATATTACCCTATACTAACAGTAATTTTGCGTTCATAAAATCTGACGAAGATTCTGATTCAGATGCCTGGATCATATCTCCACCCTTTAATATTTCTGAACTTGCAACTCCGGCCATCAGATTCTGGTTTAATACCAGCTTCAACCGCGAACTCAGTTGCCAGCTTGAACTATACGTCAGTACTTCTGATGGTATTTTTCTCAAACTCTGGGATGCCGGAGATCATCCTCTTTTTAACCGGGATAATGCTTTTACCTGGATGAATATCCTTGAAGATCTTACTGAATATAAAGCACAGGAGAGTATTCGTTTTGCATTTTTATCTTCCTGCGATCAAAACTCATTTTTCGCAATAGATAACATCGGAATTCTGGATGCAGATGAACTGGTATATCCTTTAACTCTGATCATTGATCCGGTAAATGAAGGTGAAGTTTATGGAGCCGGAAGTTATATTGCAGGTCAGAAAGTGATTGTGGAAGCTTCTCCCAACACCGGTTTATTTTTCCAGCATTGGCTGGTTAATGATGAAATAGTAAGCAAAAGAGCTCGCTATGATTTTCTTATGCCCGAAGAAGCATTGGAAATTACTGCCTTTTTTGATCCGCAGTCAACCGTTTCGGTTAACGAAGTTCAGCAGGCCGATGATCAGATACGCGTATATCCCAACCCTTCATCAGGCAAACTAAATATGTATTTCATTACTGACAGAAATAATATCAACATTCGGGTTTTCAATGCAGCCGGGCAATTGGTTTTGAGTTTGAATGAACCTTATATTGCAGGGCAAACAAACATTGAACTTGATCTGTCCGGCAACCCAAAAGGATTATACCTTATAGATATAACCGATGAATACACCCGACAGGTTAAAAAAGTTAACATTACAAATTAACCAATACGATTTTTATATCATTTCAGCACAGCATAAAAAAAGGCTGCCCGACGGGCAGCCTTTTTTTTAATATCTCAGGTAACAAGCGCTTATTTTACATTGAATTTTTTGCTTGCAACACCGTTATCGGTCATAACCTGCATAATGTATACGCCGGTTTTGAACATGCTAACGTTAACAGAAGTATTATTGTCATTAACTACCTGACTGAATACCAATCTGCCTGTAAGGTCATAAATTCTCAGTTCGTTGATCAGTTCACTGTTTTCAACATAAAGAGTATTGCTTACAGGATTGGGGAACAGGTTAAGGCCATCTTCAAAAAGAACATTGTCAACAAATGTTCCAAAATCACCCCAGATATCGTTCAAAACAACGTCATCAGTAATGTCTACAACGCGGTTATTTGTACCTTCTGCTTCTCCAAGATCCCAGGTTGGTGCATCTTCAACCAGGAAGTACTTATACTCCTGCTCACCTTCTTCTATGTCCAAAGTAGTAGTATAGATATTACCGGTTTCACCACCAATTGTACCATAAACTTTTACATCATCAATATTCATTTGAATACCATCGGTCCACTTATAAGCAAATGCAATCCGGGCTGTTCCAACCTTACCGGTCAGATCAATTTCAACAGCTGATGAGTAAAGATTTTCAGTTTCAAATGAATTGTATTCGCCTAATACTTCCCATGTACCATCGAGTTCAAGAAGGACATTAATTTCTGTTTCATAAGATGCCGGGAAATATTTCCAGAATTCCAACATCATCATATCAGCTTCTGGTAAGACAAAAACAGGAGAAATTGCATACACATTTTGTTCTGCCTCAACATTCCAGTTTATGTGCATTGAAGCTTCACCGGTACGAATCCATTCAGGAAAGAACTCGCTATATCCCATATCATATTGTTCAGAATAACGCCACCATTGAGTATCACCTTCCGCGAGATCCTGAAGGTTATCTCCAATGGCATTATCTGCTTTCTTTTGCGTCCAGCCATCTGGTAATGCACCAGTAGCATCAGCGGGTTCAAAACCTTCTTCCCATATAATTACAGGATCTTCTTTTGTGTCAACTACCAATTCTAATTCTACTGATCCTTCGTCACCAGGTGTAGCCCATTCGGTAAATGTACCTGTAAGAAAGACACTATGTATTTCAGGGTCAAAAGCTACATCACCAACAGCTACCGCATCAGTCATATCAACGTTAAAAGTAACATTGTAAGTGGCAACAGTAAGATCAGGGATCAAAACACCATCAACAACATGTACAACCCCATTGTCTGCTTCCAGATCGGGAACAGTTACCTGTGCTTGATTGCCCTCGGAGTCAACAATAAATACATCCTCTCCGTCAATACTTACAGTTAAATCCTGACCTAGCAATGTAGTAATAACCTGTCCATCAGAAAGATCACCTGACATAACATCTCCTGCAACAACATGGTAAAGAAGAACTTTTGTAAGGTCTCCTTCAGGATCTGCTAACAAAGCATCCAGAAGTCCATCAGGAAGTGCATCAAATGCTGCATTGGTAGGAGCAAATACAGTGAATGGACCTTCACCGCTAAGAGCATCAACCAAACCTGCTGCTGTAACAGCTGTTGCAAGAGTAGTGTGGTCTTCACTGCCTACTATGATGTCTACTACGGTATTTGACTCACCTTCAACAAATGCCTGCAGAGCAAATACACCTGGGATATCAGCTAAATCAGTAAGAATATCCCATCCATCACCTAAATTCACCATATTACCAAAACCAATTGCATCAATAGTTGAATCCATTCCTGATGGGAATTGGCCTGCGCCCGGGTCACCTACTTCAGAAGATATCCAGAGTTCCAGGCTGGCATCAATGGGGATAGGGCTGTCGAGAATAACTTCATTCCAGCTATCAGCAACAGGTTCATAAGATTGTACATACATTTGATCCAATGAAGTTCCATCCACACCTTGATAAATTTTTACGGCAGCAGATGTAGGAAGATTGCTAATGTAAACTTTGATTTTTGTGATTGACATTCCATCATATTCAGCCAGATCAGCAGGTTCCCAGCGAATAGCTGATTCAAATAAACCGGCCTCATTCAATCCCAATGCATTATCACTCTCACCGGAATCATAATGTATCCATTCGCCTTCTTTTTCAGCCGAAACAGTACTTACAGGATTCTCAAGTTTTTGAGCTACGAATTGAGCAAAACCCAGGTTGGTAATAAGAAACGTTGCCATAAAAGTTAGGGCAATTAATTGTAATTTTCTCTTCATGATTGTAAAATTTTAATGAAACAATAAAAAATTAAAAGTTTTTGTTTTGATTAATTGAATGTAAATTGAATAAATATTTACATGTTCGGGAACAAATATAATCATAATTCATGAACAGTAAACTTTATTAACAATATAAAACAAATACATGTACACAAAAATAAGGAAAAATATTAAAGTTTAACTTTCTGCTTATAATTTTTTAGAAATTTCATCATATTTCTTTAAAATGTTTGAAATATTTTCAATTCCTGAACCCCTGAAAGCAAATCTTGATAACATATTCTGCTAATTACCAGAGCACAATACATTATCATATGTTACAGAAAAAATTACAACATATTTTTCTTTGAATATACCCCATGTTTTTCTTACTTTTGAATAATTGCTTTTTAACCCAATTTATACTGAAATTATTGGCTTCAAATTGCTTTTCATAGGCATACTATTTACGCGCAAATTTGCACAATTTCATGAAAACTCTTTTTTTTACTGCTGGCTTTTGTATCCTATTTTTAATAAAACCAAGCGCACAACCCACCTGGACAAGCGTTCTTTCCGGTGAAGAGTTTAACAAATCATATACTATCAGCAATGCGTATTTAGCTGACTCACTTATACTGGTATCAGCTTATACAAACGCAGCAGGATGTGCTACAAACAATCTTTTTGCATTTGATTTGCAGGGAGAAATGATATGGCAGCAAAACCCGCCTGCCGGCTACAATCAGGGCGGAAAACATGAAATTGTTATTACCAATAATGCGTTTATTTATACTGCCGGATATTCCTACCATGACGATTACTACACCGGCAATGAGCCTTTAACCCTGGTTAAGATGAACCCTGCAGGTGAAGTGATTTTTGAGAAACATTACTCAGGTAACTGGAACGAAATCCTGGCAATACCCAACAGTATGGATATAAACGATGAAGGTGAAATGATAGTAAGTACTTCCGGAAATGAAGGAAAAGTTTTTAAGTCAGATGTTGAAGGAACCGTTTTATGTGAACTGGATTATGATTTTGAAATAATGCAGGTAGCTTTTTTAAATGAAGAAGATTATCTGATCCTTTCGCCGAATGAATTACATAAATGCGACCCTGAAGGAAATATTACCGGATCTGTATCTGTTGATGAAAATCCTCAAAAGATCGTGATCAATGACGATTTTATATACTTACTTTATGAATCAGGTTTAGTAAGGATAAACAATGATTTTTCAAATCAGGTTACTCTTGTTGATGATACGGAAACAGAATTCAGGAATATGAAGTTATTCCAGGAACAATTCTGGATAATGGGCATACAGGATGATGAAATAATAATTTTCCCCTTTGATGAAGAAAACGAAGAACAGTCTTTCACACCTGGTATGTTTACCGATTCACCTGACTTTCTTGTTGTTGCCGATCAGATCATTATCAGCGGTACTTCCCCATCGGGCCAGCTTGCTCTTTACTCGTATCCCATCCAGTCAGATAATACTGCATATCCATGGCCTGATATTGAGATATCCGACTTCAACATTAGCAACATCGGGATTGAATACTGGGAGGAGAACGGTGAACCATTTCCTGTCGGGTTTCACTTTGATACAGAGCTGTTCATTCAAAACAATGGGCCTGAAACTGTAAATGAAATTTTCGTTTACTCACCGCGCAGCGGAGGATTCAATTGTGTGCAACAATTTTATTACCGCAATTTCAATGAATTATCCATATCACCGGGCGAATCGATAACTATTGACTTTGGTTACTCCGGTGAGTTCTCTCCCCCATCGGCAAATCATGAAATATGCTTTGAGGTCATGGCTCCCAACTCATTGCTTGAAATAGATGTATCAGCAAATCTATTATGTAAATCGTTCAATGCCACAAATATTGAGAAAGCATTTACTGGTGATAATTTCAAGGTATTTCCTAATCCTGCCTCTGACAGATTATTTATTGAAGTTAATATTCCCGGAGAATATCAAGTTTATCTGTATGATCATAACGGCAAATTAATAAGACATCTCTCCGGTTCAGATAAATCAATGTCCATAAATATTTCTGAATTTGCAAAAGGATTATATTTTCTAAAACTCCGTTCTCAAAACGGCGAAACAATGACGAAAAAAATTGTACGCCATTAAATTCGTCTGATTCCCGTATTATACGTTAAAGCAATACATTAAAGCAGTTGATATTTTAAACAAATATCTTTAGCTTTGAATCGTATTAATACAAATTATATGCTTTACTTTCAAAAAAAGACCCTTTGGCTAATAATTCTTCCATGGATTTTATTTTTTTCATGCAGCCGGGGAAAAGATGGAGCTGATTTTCCTGAGATAATTGAAAAAGGAACTCTAACAGCTATTACAAGTTACAGCCCGGTGTCATATTTCATTTACCGCGGAGAACCGATGGGGTATGAATTTGAATTGCTGCAATTGCTTGCTGATCATCTGAATTTGGATGTGAATATAGTCGTTGCCCATGACCTGGAAGAGATGATCACTATGCTTGAAAATGGTGAAGGAGATCTGATCGCCTATGGACTTACCATAACAGCCGATCGTCGTGACAAGCTGGCTTTTACCGAGCCACTTAATGTTACCCGCCAGGTTCTTGTGCAACGAAAGCCCGATAACTGGCGGCAGATGAAGCTTCACGAAATTGAAAATACGCTTATAAGAAGTCCTTTCGATCTGGCAGGAAAAACCATTCATGTGCGGAGGGGTTCAGCATACGTAAACAGGTTGACCAATCTTTCTCTGGAAATAGGTGAAGATATACATATAATTGAAGCTCCGGGCACCACAACCACTGAAGACCTTATAAGCCTTGTTGCCAATGACTCTATTGATCTTACAGTAGCAGATGAAAACATTGCCCAGATTCAATCAGCCTATTACCAGGATGTTGATGTTTCCACACCCATTAGTTTACCACAGCAAACAGCTTGGGCAGTAAGACCTTCATCAAAAATACTGCTTGATACCATCAACAGCTGGTTGCTTGAAATGCAAAATCATGCAGATTATTATGTTATTTACAATAAATATTATGAAGATCGCAGGGCTTTCCGGTCGAGGTATGCCAGCGAATACAATCCTGTAAACGGCGGATCCATTTCACCCTATGATGATCTCATAAAAGAGGGAGCAGAAAAACTGGATTGGGACTGGAGGCTCCTGGCAGCATTGATTTACCGCGAATCGCAGTTTAATCCCAATGCCCGTTCCTGGGCAGGCGCTACCGGGTTAATGCAGCTTATGCCCCGCACCGCAAGAGAGTTTGGTGCAGCAAACCCACGAAATCCGGAGCAGAACATACAAGCCGGTGTTGACTTCCTGCTCTGGCTCGATAACTACTGGCAACAGGAAATTAAGAATCCTGAAGAACGCATGAAATTCATCATTGCTTCATATAACGTAGGACAAGGACATGTGCAGGACGCCCGAAAGCTGGCAGAAGCATTTGATGCTGACCCTGATATATGGACCAAC
>JBHEOF010000189.1:2860-3172 GCA_046261715.1 Bacteroidales bacterium | reverse complement strand
AGCTCATCCTGCACTTCGTTCCATACAGCATCCTCCTCCTCAACATCAACCTGTTGAAGCCACTTACTATACTCTATGTCAAACCTGTTTTTTTTCATTGCTTACTGAGTTCATATTCGTATAGCCATTTTTTCAGAAGACTCCTCGCCCTTTTATATTGCGATTTTGAAGTCCCGTCTGTAATGCCAAGCCTTTCTGCAATTTCTTTGTGCGATAAACCTTCAACTGCAAAGAGATTAAATACAACCCTTGCCCCGTCGGGTAACTGCTTAACGTAGTGAAGAATAATGTCATTTGTAAGGTCCTGGAAAG
>JBHEOF010000189.1:0-2850 GCA_046261715.1 Bacteroidales bacterium | reverse complement strand
TTCCTCTTCATCCGGTACATCAGGAAATTCATCCTGAAAAACGAGTCTTTTTCTCTTCCTGAAATAATCAATGGCCGTATTGGTAACGATGCGCCTAATCCAACCCTCCAGCGAATTTTTAGCATTAAATTTTTCAAGGTTTGTAAACACCTTAATGAAAGCTTCCTGCAAAATATCCTTTGCCTCAACCCTGTCGCCGCTGTATGAAAGACAAATCTGAAACATTGTTCTAAAAAATTTTTTGTAGAGATGCTTTTGCACTCTCCTGTCATTTGCCAGACAACCTCTTAACAATTCCAAATCTTCTTCATGCGATTTCTCAACCATAGAGCAATTGCCTATTCGTTTATTATTAAAATGGTTGATTCCTGTATTCTGTTAAAAATAGTCCCATATATCTGACTATTAACATGTTTGCTTAAAAAGATGTATTCTTCATCGTCAATCAATCCAACGAATGCATTATTCAGCATTGAAGGTGTAAAAACAGAAAACCAATAGGAAGGATTGATTTGCAGTTCTCCATTATTTACCATGTTTTTGTCGAGAATTATTTCTGAGCCCCCATTTCTGTTCTTTCCAAGTATTTGAAAGGTTAAGGGGTCGTTTACCACAATAACAATTCTTTTGGTGCTCCCGTTATGAATAAACTTTCCTTTTACCAAAATACATGGAGTTATATCTTCAAGGTAATCCTCAATGATGTCTCCCAAATCTTCCTGCAAGTCCTCCAGGTCATCATCATCTTCTTCTTCATCTTCAAAATCTTCAAGCCAATCAAGTATGTCATCAATTAAATCACCCTCATCGGCATCGGGTTCAAAAATGAATGAAAATGAGATAGGGTTATAAGTTCCCTGCGGAATATCAAATCTTTCAGTAATATTGGAAGAAGCAGGTTTTATTATGAAGTTTTTCCCATTGTTAAAATTCCTTGTAAAAAAAACATCATCACCCTGTTCTCTGTAACCACGAATATCAATGGAATTTAATCCTAAACCAATTTCATTAATCGTTAATGAACCTCCAAGCGCAGCCTCATTTCTTATTGTGAAATTCAAATTAAACTCAACGGGAAGCGTATAGTCTTCCTTTTGGCAACCGCCAATCAGGATAAAAAGTAACATAAAAGGTACGACATACCATTTATAATATTGATATTTCATAATGTAGCAACTCCAGTCTTTTTAATTTTCATTACTCACTATAACATAAATAAGACGAGTAAATGATATTAAGGTTGTAATTTTTTGAAAAATTTTTTTCGATGGATATTTTTTTCTTACTGAAGTAATTTGGTTGAATGTGCATATGCACACTTTTGTGAAAGCGCTGAATAAATTCGAAAAATACAAATTTTTCATTGCCAATAACATAAGTGTTGCATGAAATATTTCCAGAAGGTGCCAAAAGTCCACTAAGGGTCCCGAGCATCTGGAAAACCGTTAGTCCCGATGGTTATTTAGAGCAAGTTATTCAAAACAATAAATGTGTCAAAGTAGAATTAAGGGAAAATACCTTATACGATCTGATTGGTTTTGGGGAAAACTTTCAGAAAGATTTGTCCGGTTAATTATTATATCTTCTTCTTTTAGTCCGCAACCACAACAATCTTCCGAGATAAAAAATGCCGGAAAATAGAATAATTATAAAAACGATGCTTACAACAGAATAAGTATCGGCACTAATTCCCCAACGAATTACCTGACGCAGAGGTAGCCATGTTTCTTCCTCAATAGATGTAAAAGCAGTATTATATTTGGGTGTTTGATTTGGTTCAATCGCAGGAAAAGCCTGTTGCATATCGACCTGAATTTTTTCAATAACCCGTTCCATTTTTTGCCGCATCTCAAAATTTGCTTCAGTGTACCTGATTTCATTCAGTTCCAACTCCAACTCAGCCCACTTTAAATTTGTGCCCCAGCTTTTTGTCAAGACCAGGTCGAGTGTTAAAGTGGCAAATGCTCCATTTTGATCACTTAGGTAAATCCGCCTGCGGTTCTGGTTTAGGGTAAGTATAGGTTTTAATTTGTATGGATCGATGTTACGGGTGTAAAATGTGGTTTTCAATTTGCCTACCTCATTTCTTTTTACCAGGCCCACCAAAGGATGAGAATCGTTAGCACCTTTTCTGTCATCACCTGTTGATACATTGAATTTGATTTCGGAACGTGCTGCACCGGTGGCATCTCCGCGATCAAGTTTTAACTGAATTAGCTGACGATCATCCTTTTCAATTGCCGGTCCCGAGTGGACAGTGCGCATCCGGTGCCGTACACCATTGTTTTCAGCAAGAAGCAGCAAATCCGAAGTATCGAAGTAAGTATCTGTAAAATCTTCGTCTCCAAATTCAGCAGCAAATTTATAGCCCTCGCCATTGAGCCAGGAAACATCTTTGTATCGTAAGACCAACCAATCCCAAATATCATCAATTTGTTCAAGCGGCAATCTCAATTTAATTTCATATTCAATGCGAATGTTATTATCGCCGTTGGATGGGAGTTGAAGAGAATTTTTTGATTCTTCAACGTTTGTATTAGTCAAGTTTTCCTGACCTAAATTAGCACGAGATTTAACAAAAGCAGAACCGGATAGCGTTAAAATCAGAGCAAAAACAAGAAGAGATAGTCTGAAAAATAAATATTTACAGCAGAAAATTTTATTATTAATCATTTCTTTAACATATTACAAATATGAATTGCAATATTAATAAAATAACAGAACTGACAAAAGATACCTGAATGGCATACCTGGGAATGGGTATTTTTTCAGTGTTTTAATTCTACTTTGACAGATTAAAAATCAGTTTCAAAGAGCAGAAGCAAATCCTGGGAATGGACCAGTTCCAGA
>JBHEOF010000188.1:0-3195 GCA_046261715.1 Bacteroidales bacterium | reverse complement strand
TTTTATACTCCGAGGGACACGGTAAGTGAAGAAAGAAAAAAGGAAGTCGCTGATTTTTTATTCAATCACCTCGATCAGTTTGGCGATGAGCACGGTGCCATTATGAACTGCATCAATTTTGCCCTCGACGAAGAAACCAAATTTGGCGGTTTTATTGTGGTTTCGGAAGAGGCAGATAAAATTACCGGAGCTGTAATTATCAATAAAACAGGGATGGCAGGTTATATTCCGGAGAACATTCTTGTTTATATAGCTGTTCATAAAGATTACAGAGGCAAAGGGTTAGGAAAAGACCTGATGCTGAAGACTTTTGATAAAGCAGAAGGAAGTATTAAACTGCACGTTGAACCGGAAAATCCGGCAAGATTTTTATATGAAAAACTCGGATTTACAAGCAAGTATCTTGAAATGCGATTAAACCGATAAATAAAAACAAATGGCTGAGATAACCATTAGCAGTAAAAAGCTGAGACATAACTTTGGATTTCTTAAAGATTTTTTTGGTAAGAATAATATCGAATGGGGAATTGTAAGTAAGTTGCTTTGTGGTAACGAGGTTTATCTGAAAGAGTTAATTGATATGGGAGCCAGGGAAATGATGGACTCACGCATCAGCAACCTAAAAAAGATAAAAAAAATCAACCCCGAGGTCAATACAGTTTACATAAAGCCTCCTCCACGCAAGAGTCTGCGTTCAGTTATCACCTATGCCGATGTTAGCTTTAATTCGGATTTGGAAACCCTGAGGCTGATTTCTAAGGAAGCCGGCAGGCAGGGCAAAGTGCATCGCGTAATTATTATGATTGAAATGGGTGATTTGCGTGAAGGAGTACTGGGTGAAAATCTGGTGGAATTTTACGAAAAAGTATTTGAGTTGCCCAATGTTGAAGTAGTAGGCTTTGGAACCAACTTTAACTGTTTGTATGGGGTGATGCCATCGCACGATAAAATGGTGCAGTTGAGCTTGTACAAGCAGATCATTGAGTTGAAGTTCAACAGGAAAATCAAATGGATTTCAGGTGGCTCTTCTGTGGCCATACCCATGATTCAGAAAAAACAGCTTCCCATTGGCATTAATCATTTCAGGGTGGGAGAAACGCTGTATTTCGGCAACAACCTGGTTACCGGTAAAGCCATAAAAGGGATGAAAGATGACGTAATTACCCTTTATGCCGAAATTATTGAGTTGCTCGAAAAGCCCATTGTTCCGGAAGGAGAGTTGGCAGAAAATCCTTCAGGTGAGATGTATGAAATCAATCCTGATGATTATGGTAAAACCTCCTGGAGGGCCTTACTGGATATCGGGCTTCTGGATATTTCGCCGGATTTCCTTATCCCAACAGATAAAAGTCTTGAAATAGCAGGTGCCAGCTCCGACATCGTAGTAATTGATCTGGGGCGCAATCCCAGGAAATACAAAGTTGGAGATTATGTGAAGTTTAAGCTCAAGTATATGGGTGCCCTGGCCCTGTTTAATTCTGATTATATCACTAAAAGACTCGTGGATTAGATTGACCAGGTATCGTGCATGGCCTGTTTGAGGGCTGTTACAACCGCGACCACACAAAAAAAGGCGATAGGTTTTGCATTAACCTGTCGCCTTTTCTTTGCTTTTACACAAAGAACTACCTGAGTCTGTCTGCGGATCTTACCAGCTCTTCATCCTTGCGGATAGCCTTGCCTGCCATCAAAACTAAGATCATGGATAACAACGGGAATATCAATCCCACCCCATACGTGAACTCCCCGGAGTAATTGCTTTTTATCCCATCCAGGAAGAAAAAAGTGCTTACAACAAGAATCACATGCAGGAAAATATTGATTTTGCCCAGCTTAATTTGTAATAACCGGTTTTTGAAAAGCAGCGTAGTATAAATGCTTAATATCATTATGATAAATGGTATTATCATACTTACTACGCCCAATATGCTTGAATAATCAAGTTTTTCTGCTCCATCAGCAGAATTAATACTCCATGATTTAATAGTGTATACTACCCCGTTGATATCAATGCTTCCTTTGGGAAAAATCAGAAATAACAGTGCAAATACAAAAACCAGGAACAGATAAACAGTTTGAATTCGTTGGATCATTTCTTTGGATATAAAGTGTATAATTTTTTTGTTTGCAAAATTATAATTTTTCATTTGTAAACAGGGAGAAGAAACCCCGGGAAACCGAAAAAAACAAAAAAACAAAAAATAATCAGAAGACAGTAAAATATATTTTTTTGATTTCGCTTTAATTACTTATATTTGCACCGTTATTCCTTCAGCAATTTTTCTTTGATTTTTCGATTTTAATAAACCATTTACTTTCGATCCCAAAAACTATACGAAATCGCACCCTGCGACAGTAGTGATTATTGTTTTTGGAGAACAATCATAATTATTCTGATCAAAAATTCAATAGCATAGCCATTTTATTATATCCTATTTATAATTTAACCCTCATCATTCATGTACGAAATTGAAGAACTCAGGAGTAAGCTTCTTACTGAACTTAAAGATATTGCAAGAGGTTTTGGTATAAAAAAGGTTGACTCTTTCAAGAAAGAGGAAATCATATACAAAATACTTGATATGCAGGCTCTTAACCCTCCTGAGGAAGTTCTTAAAAGTGAAATAAAAGCGGAACGTCCACGCAAAAGAAATATTGACAGGCGCAACAACGACAATAAAAAGCCGGTAGCAAGCAGTAATGCTAATGACGAGTCCAACAATAGAAATACATCTGGCAGAGATCACGACATCAGAAAAGCGTCTGACAGAAGATCAAACAGGGATGATCAGAGAAACCCAAGAACAGCTTCTGACAGAAAATTACAGGCCGATACAGCGGACTCGCAGGGCCAACAGAAGGAACTGGAAAAGAAACCGGAAATGACTTTTAATCATCCTGCAATCAAAACTGATAATTCTCCCGTTGTAAGAAACAGAGAAAAGAGAGAGGATACTGTTGAGTTAGCTCAGTCCAAAGGGCAGCAGGGTAATGAACCAAAATCTATTGCTGAAAAATCACAGCCATCTGCACCTGAAAAACAACAGCCAGTATCAGGGCCGGAACCTCAACCCAAGGCAACAGCAAAACAAGAACAACCCAGGCCAGAAAGACCCAGACTGGATAAACCAAGACAGGATTTTACTAAACAAAACCCATCCAGGCAGGAACAGCCTAGGCAGGAACAGCCCAGGC
>JBHEOF010000187.1:0-3316 GCA_046261715.1 Bacteroidales bacterium | reverse complement strand
TGGTACAACCAAAACGCCGTCCACATCGCCCAGCACAATATCGCCGGGTTTAATAATTACACTGCCAATTTCAACAGGAATCTGGTAATGGGTAATCAGGCATCTGCCCAAGCTTCCGTTGGAAGAACGGTATTTGTAGAAAACCGGAAAATCGGCTTCCAGAATTTGATGGGTATCACGGATACCACCATCCAGACAAGCTGCTTTAATTTTTTTCCTTTTTGCAGTGGCTGTCATAACACCACCCCAGGAGGTTGATTTTTCATCTTTGCTTGTATCCCGAACTTTTTACTGTAAACGCAATTCCTGCAACTGTCCTGTATTCTCTCAGCGGAACTATATGGTTGGGGAGCGCCTGGTCCATCAGGCAAAATTCCCTCAATACATCGTTGATTGCACCGGTATAAAGTTGTTCGAAGCGTTTCAGAAGTTCGTTCTCTTGTATCGGGAAAGGTTTTTTTGAAATTCCTTCCCGAAGTTCAACTAACTTGTCGAGCTTCATCATGCTGACTTCTTTTCTGTATTGTTCGACACTCATTTTGTTTCCTATTTTTAATTGATTAATGTTGTTTTTATTTCTTGATTAGTACCAGGCTTTCGTCGGCAATAAGAATTGGCGCATCATAAACCGGGATGTTTTTAAAGTTATATGTTGAGCCCTTTTTGCTCCAGGATGATCGTGGTATATTATAGACGTTACCTGTTATAATATCAACATAAACAGGCTTTTTGATATTTGCGTTGGTAAATGAAAAATTTACATTTTCTTTTTCGGTAGAATTGTTGGGTATTTCTCCATTGGCCCAGATAGTATAAATATGCCTTTGGTTGCTCCTGTTTTTGTAGGCATAAACAGAAAGGCTGGTTGGTGTATCAGCAGAATAAATAATTTCATCTGAATTTTCATTGCTGGTATTTTTGCTTATTTTAATTCTTTCCAACGAGTTATCGAAAATTGATGCGACATTTTGCACTGCATAGTATGCCATTTTTGGGCGAATAGCCTGCTTCGTGGAATCAGACATAATCAGGCCCTTAACATTTAACCTTGTTATAGGACCGCTTGTGTATGCCATGTCAATGATTGAAAAGACACTTGACTCAATATCGTGGCCCAGATCACCCAACATTCGGCGGGTATTCCATTTGGCTTGCGAAAGTTCAGTCCAATCGTGGTTTCCTATGGCTCCCCTGCCTGGGCCGCCTATTGAGGGTGCTCCATTTTCACCTTGCCGCAAAGGAATGTCAGGGGCATATTTATCCAGAACAGCCCTTAATTCCATGACCAGAGGATAATTGGAGTCGGGGTTATATACATAGTCATGATAAACAATATTGTCAAATAATTCTAACCTACCCGAATCAGCAAGGATTTTGAGAAATTTGTCTGCATAATCGAGGTCAATATGACCCATCGTTAATCCCGATACCCTTGCTTCCGGCTGAATGCTTTTTACAATATCAATGGTTCTGATGTTTAACAATGATGTTACTTCGGGAGCATTGGCAAAATCAACCATATTTCCAAAATTGGGTTCGTTCCAGACTTGCCAATCCTGCACTTTGTCTTTATACCGGTTTACCATTCCCGCTACCCAATTGTCCCATGCCTCCAATGCTTCTTCGGAAGTAGGCATCCCGGCAGCCAAATTTATTCCACCACCACCTTCGTAAATAGTATTCCCATAAGAGAATTGCACCCATGGCTGAAGCCCTCTTCGTGTTGCGTCATTAATAATATGGTCAAGCCATGCCCAATTATATTCACCTTTAACTTTTTCGGTTTTGGCCCATCCTCCTTGTAGCCTGATACGTTTTATTCCCAACGGGTTGAGGTATTCTTTATATTGATCGTAATCCGCAAAATCGCGATCCAGCGTTTCACAACCCAGCAACCAGTTTGACGATTCAATTTCATTTGCATTCCGAGGCTGAACCTTACCAATTAAATGAAATCCAGATTTTTCATCAGGTTGATTGCAACCGGATGAGATGATAACCACTGATATACACAGATAAATAAGCTTTTTAAAAACTGAATTTTTCATTTTATAGGTTATTAAATGCCTGAATCTGCAAGAAAACCCCCGTCAACCGGAATCGTAACCCCGGTTACAAATCCTGCTGCATCATCGTCAATTAGCCAATTGAGGCATCCAGTTAATTCGGGAGCCTTTCCAAATTTTTTCATTGGAGTTTGTCGGATAATACTTTCACCTCTTTCTGTAAAACCACCATCAGGTGTGGTTAGTAATTTTGTGCTTCTGCCATTGAGGAAAAACCCCGGGGCAATTGCATTCACCCTTATTCCTGCTGGTGCCAGGTAAACCGCCAGCCACTGGGTAAAATTCATAATCCCGGCTTTGGCCATAGCATAAGCCCCAACCCGTGAAAGTGGCCGGTAACTGTTAAGGGAAGCTATGTTTATGATAGTGCCTCTTTTATTTTTGGCCATGTCTTTTCCGAAAACAAAACAAGGGATTACTGTACCCATAGTATTTGTTTCAATCACATCTCTGAATTTGCCCATACTCAGGTTAAAAAAACCGCGAACTCCTTCCACATGATTTAATTCTTCTTCAGTGAATTCATTTATAGTGGTAATTGCATCGGGTTGGTTTCCTCCAGCACCGTTTATCAAAATATCACAAGGGCCAAACGCATCCATAATTTTTATCCGGGCAGTTTCCACCTGTTCCTGGTTTGTTACATCTGTACTAACCGAAATGGCCTGGCCTCCGTTTTGGATTATTTCTTTCTCCACTTTTTGAAGCTTATCCAAACTTCTTCCAAGTAAAGCAACTTTTGCTCCTTGTTGAGCAAGACTTTTTGCCATTTCCGAGCAAAGCGTCCCTCCGGCTCCTGTGATTACTGCAACTTTGTTTTGTAATTTTTTCTTCATTTTTTTTTGATTGGTTTTTCAAATGTTTTTAAACCTGTTTTTACTGTTGTTATAGCATATATCTTTTATCAGATTTGATAGCAAGTCTGTATCGTTTGGCAAATTTCCACTGTCAACCCATCCGGCCAAAAGATTGCATAATATTCTGCGGAAATATTCATGTCTTGAAAAAGAAAAAACACTGCGGCTGTCAGTGGTCATGCCGATAAACCGGCTCAAAAGACCGTAGCTGGAAAGAGTGGTTAAGTGTTGCCTGATTCCCTCGTACTGGTCGTTGTACCACCAGCCCGGACCAAACTGAATTTTTCCGGGAACGCCATCTTCTGAATATGATCCCGTTAAGGTTGCAAAAGCTTCATTATCGGAAGGATTCAGGGTATAAAGAATAATTTTTGGCAAACTTTCTTTTTTTTC
>JBHEOF010000186.1:277-3331 GCA_046261715.1 Bacteroidales bacterium | reverse complement strand
TGTTGTACTTTCTGGTCCCTTTATAGAAAAAAAGAGCTACTCTTTAATCAATCCTTTGTAATATTTCATATACGTTTTTAAATCATCAAGATACCCTTCCATGTCAAGCAACTGTTCATCGTAAATCAGGTATGACATATCAGCCGTGCGGAATGCAAAATGTCGGGCACGGTCCTGTTCATGAAAAAACTCTTTTTCAGGTGTTGACATGCCTTTGGGCAACCGGGTTTGTTCCCAGGTTTCAACCAAATCATTGAATACCATATTCCTGCGTTCGATGCTCGATTCAATAATTTGCTGAGCCCGCTCCAGTTGCTGATAAGCCTGCTGTTTATCAACGTAGGTCAGGCTATGTGCCCGGGTGATTGTATTTTCCAGATTTGAAAGATCGAGATAAGTCAAACAAGTATGTTCTACCAGTTTGGCCAGGGTTCTGTACAACTCGAAATCATACATATTTTTCACTCCCAAATTTTTATTGCTTTCAATAATATAGAGTGCTCTTTCCATTTTATCAAGCATCTGCCTTGATTCCCGGATTTTATCCTGGTATTCCTTGTTCCAGTAAGGATCATATTCAATATTATCATTCCGTGGAAGATCGGGCAAATGTGTTTTTCCGATGGTTCCATGATGCCACACATTGCGCTCAAGAGTCCATGCATAATAATAAGCGCCTTCATTTAGAAGCAAATAAAGTTCTTCCATGTCCATAACCGAAGGACCATAATAACTTTTATAAAAAGAAGGCTCAAACTCATCCAAAGTTGGTTTGCTGCCACTCCATGAATATTCTGCTGAGGTAACAAAACTCAACATCCACATTTGGTTGTGCAAACCTGAATCATCCCACGAAGTATTGATCATACCGTCGAATGTTCCTGAAGTTGCTGCGGAAGTTAAAAACTGATACGAGTTTTCAAGGCTACCGATAACCTTCTCCCCGCCCCTTTCCCTATATTTATAAGGAAGAAACAGAGGTTCAATTCCCGGATTTGGATCGTAAGCATAAACTTCGTATCCCAATTCTTTTGACTCTTTAACGTATTTAAAATCGGGGGTGCCATAGTGGTAACTTTCGGTAAGGACTAAACCTTTGACCGGGTTAAAATTCTTCACCGGTGATGCGTTTTGTTCCCATCCCATTGGTCTTTCCCAAACCATCACCTTCCGGCCTGATTTTTGCAAATGTTCTGCTGCTTTTTTTACGAATAAATGGTAAACCCCGCTTTTGCCTATCTCTTGAGCTTTTGCCTGGCATTCTTCACAAGCGGCCAATTCAAACGTTTCATCTGACCCGATGTGAATATATTCGGAACCCGGCGTTGCTTCGATTGATTCGTCCCAAAGATCGAAAAGCAAATCATAAGTGCCTTCTTTTAACGGACAAAACTCCCAGTTAGAATCGGCAATCTCCCGTAAGTGCCTGTATTGTGGCCATTTTAGAATAAAACTAACGTGCCCGAGGCCCTGTACAAGTGGAATAATTTCAACGTGGTATTTTTTTGCATAGCGGGTAATCTCCTGCATTTCTTCAATAGTAAATGCGCCGGGGGCGCCAATTTCGGGATGGCTTTCATAGGCCAGTTTGTCCTCCCATTCCCATACCAACTGGTTCATCTTGTAATTGGCCAGGTCTTTTATAAAACTTTCTACATACGAGCGTTTATCCTGGTGATGCTTGGTATCGTAATGGGCTGCACGGTTTTCAATATCAGGCCAGTCTGTAATCTCCATACCTGGAACCTGAAAGCCTTCCCTCACCTTTTTTATAAGCTGCAAAAAAGTGCGGGTGCCATAAAACAACCCCGCTTCGCTTTTTGCATTTATTGTAAGTTCATCACCTGAAGTTATGATATGATAACCCTGTACTATTTGTGATGCAGGTGCCTGAGTACGCGACAAAACAATGGATTTATCACCTTTTTCAGCAGCTATTTTTGCTATAATGCCCCACTCTTTTTTGAGATCACGAACCAGCTCTTCAGCCGCAAAAAGGTCGGCCTCCGAATGTTGGTTATCGAGAACAATGGTTAATTCTTCAGAAAAATTAAAATCCTGCCCTCCCAAATGAACCTGTTGCGGGTAGGGAATCACGTTCAGTCCCAAATTTGTCAGCTCACTGGAATAAACGCCACTGCCCGAAACAAAAAAAACAAAAAGGGCAAAAAGGATTAAAAAAGTTTGTTTTCGGAAAAAAATTACTGTTTGTATTTTTTCGGCAAAAGTTTTCATTTTATTTAATTTAAATTCTCATCTTATCTAACACAAAAATATTTGATTTCGTATTTGCTTGCCACACATTATGCAGTATGCTATGACAGCCCGCAAGCCCGCGAATAGATGCCTGAAACAATACGGATGTAACTGTGCACAAGCTGTTCAGGCTTAGGTTCAATTCGTCCGTTGCAAACCTCGTAAAATTGAACCGGCATAAACTGGCTTAAAAGCGACAATGGAATATTATTGTCCCGCAGGTTCGCAAATAACCGCTTCCTGGCTGATTCAAGTTCTGCCATTGGCCAGTAATACCTTGATCGGTCAGAAAAACTGTACTTCCGTTTAAAAGCCTGTTGCTTTTCATTTCCCGGATAATATTTTTCCCAATAGCCCGGTTCTTTCAACATCATCTGATCCAGGGTTTCGCGTAATTTCGATAACACTTTGTAATCTTTGCCCAATAATTCAATTTCCATTGATTCCAATGCAAAAAGCGCTTCCCGGTATGCAAAAGTTAACCACGGTCCCACTTTAAGAATACAAAAATGATCTTTCACCAGCGATTTCAAATTTTCTTCGGTTTGATAGTCAGTAGAGTGCGCTTCAAAAACAAGATTTTCAAACTCCATTATTTTTTCGCTGAGTTTCCTGGCTTTTCCCTTTTGGTAATTAAAAATCCGGTCATCGCTAAATTCCACCCCCGGCTGAACAACAACACCTGTCACACGATCCCATGCATCGAACAAACCAGCATTAGAAAAATGTTTACGTGTAATTGTGATTGTTCTTGCTGCATCTTCGGGCGTTGTGGAAATTATCTCGTCCTCCTCTTCC
>JBHEOF010000186.1:0-267 GCA_046261715.1 Bacteroidales bacterium | reverse complement strand
TGCTCCATGGCCTTATTGGCGGGAAGGTTTTTCCATGGGTTTGGCCCCAGATGGTCTCCGCCCAGCATGATCATTTCCTTTGGGAAATCAATTTTTTCAGCAATGGTATTTAAATACCGGACAAAACCAGCCGGTTTCATTCCTGTATAACCGCCAAACTGATCAACCTGGTTTGAGGTGGATTCAACCAAAAGCATGGTACCATCCTCCTTCGCCTGTTGAAAACATGCTTCAAGTACGTCTGAATGAGCAGAACACACCGAATAC
>JBHEOF010000185.1:0-3345 GCA_046261715.1 Bacteroidales bacterium | reverse complement strand
GGTCATGGTAAGCTGGTGCCAGATGGTGATCTGCTCTTCCTGCTCCGGGGTAAGGCTGGTCCAGCCCGGTCCCAGGTAATCTGATGTGGGATCTGCCAGGGACAGGTATCCTTCCTGTTGTGCCATACCCACCATAAAAGCGGTAATGGTTTTACCCGCTGATGCCCAGTACCATGCATCGTTGGGTTCAAAATCGCCAAAGTATTTTTCCAGTACGATTTTACCATCTTTCAACAATATGAAGGCATGGGTGTTGTTGGTTTCCAGAAAATAATACAAACTGTCAATTTTAGGTTCACACCAACCTAAGGATGTTGGAGCCATCGTATCCCAGACTTCACCTGATGTGGGTGGAAAATATAAATTCTGCGATCCAGCGTAAAGGCTAATCAAAATTGAAAACAGGAAAATTGAAACTATACGGCCCATGGCAGGAAATTTTATTACAATCAAAATTATGAATTTCAAAATACATATCCCGGTTAATTTATCTTCCTGAACATTAAAAACAGCAAAATGACCTTTCTGCTGATGGTTTTCAACAATTCACAACAGAAAAGCGTTAACAAACGAGCATAATATTTTTACCGGATTTTCAGCTTTGAAGAATCGGCAAACCCTATCAACAGGGAAAATCAACAACAAACACCTCTTATGCAGTTTATAAAAACCATAATAGCATCTAATCCTACTTTTCAAAAACCCCTTCCCACAGACGTTCCATTTCTGGAGATCGCAGAATTTTTCTATGATACCATTCAGGGAGAAGGGATCAACCTTGGACAGCCCGCAGCTTTTCTGAGGGTGCAGCATTGCACACAAAACTGCTGGTGGTGCGATACAAAGGAAGTGTGGAGAAGCGGCAACCCTTATACCTTCGGGGAATTGTTTGACATGATTGATGGTACAGATTTGGTGGAAAAGCTCAAATCCGGTCAGCATCTCATCCTAACCGGCGGCAGCCCTATGAAACAGCAGAAAGGGCTCACCCTTTTCCTGGAGGCTTTTATCAAAAGATATGGTTTCAGGCCTTATACCGAAATTGAAAATGAATGCACCCTGATGCCCACACCTGAATTCACAAACCTGATTGATGTGTGGAACAACAGCCCCAAACTCAAACACAGCGGCAATCCTGATTCGTTGCGTTACCGGCCTGATATCATCCGGCATCTTTCAGGATTAAATAACGCCTGGTTCAAGTTCGTAGTGGCCCAATATGAAGACTGGGACGAAATCGAAGCGTTCTTTTTACAGCCCGGACTCATCAAAAGGAATCAAATCATCCTGATGCCCCTGGGCGGCACCCGGGAAGGGTTGCACAGAATCCGTGAAACGGTTGTGGAAATTGCCGTAAGGAAATCGGTACGCTATAGCTCACGCGAGCACATTGAGTTGTGGGATAGGAAGACGGGGGTGTAGGGCATCGGACAACTCTCATCGCCACTTTTGAGTGAGCATGAGAATTTGACAACTCATATTCATTCTCTTCGCCCATCTATGTAAGAACCGCTCTGAAAACATTTACTTCTTCACCTGAAACGAGCTTTCATTTATGCTGGCTTCTTTCTATTATTTAACCATAAGATAAATTCTCTTTGGTCAGCTCATGCAGCATCATTTCCTCAAAAAATCCCGGGTTAAGCATGGATTATCGCTAAAATAAAACCGGAAACAAAAACATGTTTCCGGTTAAAATATTTCTTTACAAGAGCATCTTACTCTTTGACAATCTGCCCGGTGTGCTCCTTGGTTTTAACTTTACCAATTACTTCTTCAATTATGCCATTTTCATCAATTACAAAGGTGGTGCGGTTAATGCCATCATAGGTTTTTCCCATGAACTTTTTGGGGCCCCACACACCGAAAGCTTTGATTACTTCCTTTTCCGTGTCGGCCAGCAGCGGAAAGGGAAGATTGTACTTTTCAATGAACTTCTGGTGCGACTTTTCGCTGTCGGCACTGACGCCCAGAACTTTGTATCCTTTGCTTAGCAGCATATCGTAATTATCTCTCAGATCGCAGGCCTGGGATGTACATCCCGGAGTACTGTCTTTGGGATAAAAATAAATTACCAGTTTGCTTCCTTTGAAATCAGAAAGTTTGATCTCTTTTCCGTTCTCGTCTTTTCCTTTGAAATCGGGGGCTTTGTCGCCGGGTTTAAGTGTGGTCATAATTTTAAGATTTTAATAAATTCTTGCAATTTTTACTTTAATACATGCATTTAACAGTCATTAATCAAAAAAGTTTGCAAGGCAACAAACTATTCTATATTCATTTACGTGTGATTTTCAGGATTTCGCCTTCTTGGTATCTTTCAATCAGATTTTCCCTGCAAATACCCCTTTTTAGCTCTGGGTAATGATAGTGTTCCAATTTTATTTTATTAAGGTTTTCAATTTTTCGGGCACTGTACCTGTTAGGGGCCACCCAGATACTGTCTTCATCTATTTCAATTACCTGCAAAGTACTGAAGGTGTTGTTTTGAGTTATAAACTCATAGATATCACCAACCTGGGGCTTAGAAAGCAATTGAATATCTTCATTTGTTTTTATTTCGATGAAATTCGGAACTATTATTAATGCCATGATCGCCAAAGCTATACCCGTGTATTGCCATGGCGGTGCTTTGGTTTCTTCGACAAACTCTTCTAAATCTGCGTATAGTTCATCAGGCACATCTTCCTCTATGCGAAGAGCACGGCATTTTTCACAATAAATACTTCCATATTTCTCTGCAGAAAAAAGGGGAATCCAAAAAACATGGAGATGTCTGCTATGAACCTGATAAACAAGCCTTCCTGCAGAGTCACATCTTGAACAAATTGCAGATTCAATTCCCTTTCTGGCAATTATAGCTGTACGATTTCCATAAATAAGAAGCATGAAAAACAGATATTATTTTTTAAATAATTGTTTCTTCCAAAATACTTTGCTCGTATATTTTAACTTTCACATAATTATTCATTATGCAAAAAAAAATCTACCAGTATGATATTTCCTGTTAATCTTCTAAATCTGTTACCGTGTTGCTCACAAACGCCACTTTCTTTCCATCGGGCGACCAGGATGGGACATTGATGGTACCCTGACCACCGTAAAGATGGGCTATTACTCTTGGCTGGAAGGTAACAGTATCCATGATCCGCAGCATGACATGCCTGTAGTAAGGATGATCTCCAGGGGCAACATCGGGCAGGTAGGATAAAAATACAATCTGGCTATCATCGGGCGAAGGATGCGGGAACCAGTTTTGATATTCATCATTGGTGATTTGTGTGGGTTGATTGCCATCGGCATTCATTCGCCATATTTCCATGCTGCCTGTCCGCACAGAATTAAACC
>JBHEOF010000184.1:0-3386 GCA_046261715.1 Bacteroidales bacterium | reverse complement strand
GGATACTTGATAGAAAAGATTTTATTAAGGTTAACGATAAATGAACGGTGAATACGAACAAAATCCTTCTGAGGAAGAATTCTTACCATTTCTTTCATGGTAGTATGGGTTGTATAGCTGTTATCAGAAGTATTGATAACCACATAATCCTTCAACGCCTCAACATAAAAAATATCATCGAAGTTAATCTTGTTCAACCTGTAATCCGCTCTGACAAAAATACTGTCTTTTGATTCTTTGTTTTCAATAATTGAATGATACAGATCTCTTTCTTTTTTAACCACTTCATCTTTTTCATGCTTGTACAGGGCCATTTCGATGGTGGTCTGCAATTCTTTTTCCTTAAACGGTTTGATGATATAACCATATGGTTCAGTAATTTTTGCTTTGCTAAGGGTATTATCATCAGCGTAAGCTGTAAGGAATATCAAAGGAATACCAAATCTTTCCTTGATATGGTTGGCGGCTTCGATACCACTCATCTGCCCTTTGAGCATAATATCCATCAAAATGAGATCGGGACGGTTTTCTTCAATTTCTTCAATTGCTTTCTCGGCGCTACTAACAGTTGTAGGAACCTGATATCCCATTTTTTTCAAACTATTCTGGATATCCTTTGCTACAATGCTTTCATCCTCTACAACCAAAATCTTTACTTTTGCCATATTCTTATTTTTTTATTATTGAATTTTGGATTGATAATCGCCGGGAAAAATAACCCCGAACGCTATTTACTCTGTTAAATACCTGATTATGTATTTGTCAACATCAAATTTACAACAATTTTTTTAAACATATACGATTAATAAGGGAATCCTGCATTCAATTTTTTAAAAAGCGCTTAAATGCTATTTGCCTGATTACTGCAATGATAGCTGCCATAACTTTTTCGTATCCTCATGGTATACAAAAAAAGAGCCGGGTAAAATTTTTAGATTTAAGGAAATTTAACCCGAACCAAAGTTGAAAAAAATCTTATAACGCAGATTAAACATTTAAATAATCTATTTTTATTAATAATATTTTTTAAAAATTTAAAATTTCTATTAGTATTATTAGTGGTGTTGATAGTGTTAGAAAATAATGGATGAAAAACTTGAAATTGTCACTTATTAAAATCCATTAACATTTTAACGACGGTTATTAACATTAAAATCAGCACGCACTCAATTCTTTATAACTTTATCAACAGGTCGTTGATTCTTCCAAGTCTTGATAAAAACCTGTTTATTACCTCCATTTTTGCTTTAAGAAATTGTTAAGTTAATGTTAGTAAATTCTTAAAAGTTCAAGAAAAAACCCTTGCAGGTTTCAATTTAGTTTATAAGGGGATTATGATATCGATTTTGCAAGACAATTTTGTCAAAAGTTATCAATACTCTACAAATTGTTGTTAACAATAATTTGTTTATAAAACCTAAAAATATGAATACCAAGCAGGAAGAAAGTATTATTAAATCTCGATGCTTTAATGTAAGTCATTCTAAAGCGTTATAAACAAACCCTATACAATTTATCTGTATTTTTGCATGTAAATACAGTTCAAAAAAAGTTTTACACAATGAATAAAATCCCTCAAAAAATTGCTATAGCATCCGATCATGCAGGATATGCTTTGAAGGAAGCAATAAAAACTTTTTTGCATGAAAAAGGAATAGAATCTGTTGATTTCGGTACCCATTCAGAAGAAAGTACGGATTATCCTGATTATGTGCATCCGCTGGCCAAAGCATTGGGTAAGGGTGATCCTGAGTTGGGTATTGTAATTTGTGGCAGTGGCAACGGGGTGAATATCACTGCCAACAAGCATGCTCATATTCGTTCGGCCTTATGCTGGCTTCCTGAATTGGCAAGCCTCGCAAGGCAGCACAACGATGCCAATGTACTGGCTATGCCGGCACGTTTTATAGATGTAAATACTGCCAGGGAAATCACCGATGCTTTTGTCAATGCCTCTTTTGAAGGTGGCAGGCATCAAAACAGGGTGAATAAAATTGCCTGTGCTTAATGATATTCTGAATAAACTATTACTATGTCGGAAATATTTCAAAAATTCCTGGTGGATTCGGAGAGCAAATCCTTTGATTTGAATCACCGTATTATCATAGCCCACAATATGTCGAAGTACAATGCTGCTGTTCTTAAAGGAAAACAGCAGTATATAAATCTTGCTATGGCTCGCAGACAGGCATCATTGAAAAAGCACAAAAGTATAGAGCACCTGGAGGAAAGCCTGAAGGATTTTGAACAAAATTTCACCAAAAATGGTGGTAAAGTTCTCTGGGCACAGGATGCAGAAGAAGCCAACAAGCTTATCCTGGATATTTTGCAAAAGCACCAGGTGAAAATGCTTGTAAAATCCAAATCCATGGTCACTGAGGAATTACAGGTGGATCATTATTTGAGACCCCATGGAATAGAAAGCATTGAAACCGATTTGGGTGAATACATCGTTCAGATTTCCGATGACAGGCCTTATCATATTGTTACACCTGTAATGCACAAGTCAGCGGCTGATATTGCCAAAATATTTCATGAAAAATTCGGGCTTGATCCTGAAAGCACCCCCCAGCAGATTACGGCCTTTGTGAGACAAACCCTGCGCAAGAAGTTTGCAACGGCCGGTGCGGGTATTACGGGAGCCAATTTCATCATTTCCGGCAGCGGATCTATTGCTCTTACCGAAAATGAGGGCAATGGTGTGTTATCGGCATCCATGCCTCCTTTGCATATTGTAGTGGCAGGTATAGAAAAAGTGATTGAAAATATAGAAGATTTGCATCTTTTCTGGCCCTTGCTGGCAACTTTTGGTACCGGCCAGAGAATTACTACCTACAACAGCATTATCAGCGGACCACGGCAAAAGAATGAAGTGGACGGCCCAAAGGAGATGTACGTTATTTTGCTGGACAACGGACGGAGCAGATTGCTGGGACGAACCCCCCAGCGGCGTGCATTATCATGTATTCGTTGCGGATCGTGCCTGAATGGTTGCCCGGTGTATCACAACATTGGCGGACACAGTTATGGCAGCGTATATTCCGGACCCATCGGCGCAGTGATTACCCCGCATCTGCAATCTATGATGCATTACAAGCATTTGAGTTATGCCACCTCCCTGTGCGGCAAATGCACTGAAGTATGCCCGGTAAACATTGACTTGCATCATCTGTTGCTGGAAAACAGAAATGCAGCGGTGAAAAGCAATTTATCTCCCCGCATTGAAAACCTGGGGATGTATGCCTGGAAAAAGGTGATGATGAATCGTAAGTTGATGGATTTTGCAGGGGCTAAGCTGAAGAATTTCGCCCTCAAAAAGGTTTTTGGACAAAGCTGGGGAAAAAGAAGAGACCTCCCCCCTGTTGCTCCTAAAAATTTTGGAAAGT
>JBHEOF010000183.1:3036-3386 GCA_046261715.1 Bacteroidales bacterium | reverse complement strand
CTATTGTACTGGGGGGTATCAACAAGACACATCACACGTCCATTGGTTTTTGCACCAAACCGGCTAACACCGGAAGAGGAAGCCTGGTTCCTGCCTCATGTTTTTAATATTTCCAACGAAGAAGCCCGTACCGATTACATGGACATTCATGGAGGAAATAGAGAACTGGAAGATGGAATGGTGCCCGTTTTATTAAGCATGCTGGAGAAATCCTGGTCGAAACTTGAATCAGTAAAAAATGCTCCTGAACAGGAATTCCTGGAAAACACAGCCAGGGCAATGCTTATATACGCATCGGTAATACGAAGTTGCAATAACTTTTACAAGGCACAGGAAATTAGAAACCGGAA
>JBHEOF010000183.1:0-3026 GCA_046261715.1 Bacteroidales bacterium | reverse complement strand
ACATGGACTGGCGATCAGGACTTGCAGGATTTTAATACCATTATGCGTGATGAACTGGATAATACACTTGAACTGATTAGCCTGCTGGAAAATGGTGGAATGGAACTGGTTTGCCATGCTAAAGAACCTTTACTGGAAGATACGTTCATCCTTGGACCGGATTTGATAAATCATCTGAAGAAAAAAAGGAAAGTGATGCTGGCACACTGGACTGATATCGAAGAATACCTGGCTACACCGTTTAAATAAAACCAATTTTAAAAACCAACAGATGATATAGTATGAAAATTTGACAGGGGCATTTAGGAGTATCTTGCACGCGTTGCACGCTCCTACTTCCTACAGGTGGGCTATCGCTTATAATTTCCCCAAAATCAATATTCAATTCTGAATGTGATTGGGATTTTTAAAATTATGTACATTATTTTGAAACCACCAAATCGGAACCACCTCCCTTTCCGGCAGGCACGGCTAAACGCAAAACCTTATTTCCGGCTGTATTGAAGGGCCCTGGATCAGAATGAAACTGAACATCAGAATTATCATCATAATCGTCCCAGACTGGTTTCTCCTCTTCAAACCCAGTTTGAAATACAATGGAGGATGCCTGTACCTGAAAGGACTGCGAATGGCAGGTTAAACCAACAAAAAATTCTATACACAGAAGTAATATCTTTTTCATAATTTGGCTTATACAAAAAGAAAAATGTTACTTATTTTTTATTAAATGAATGAAGTACAGCTTTTGAAATTTAATTCCTTTCGTTTAACTGTATTCAAAGTTATTATCTTTTTCTTTTTCATGCAAAATAATGATAATTTTGATACCTGACCATAATCAAATTATTACGAGAACCAATTATCAGGCAGTATGACTCAAACCGGCTGCATCTGTTCCGGGAAAAACTTTCCCATTTCGATTTCAACAATGAGTTGGTCAAGATTTTTGGAAAGGAAGTAAACAAGGTATACACGATGGACCAAACCCACAGATATGAAAATTTTTCCTATGCTGCATTCTGGATTCTTCCCTTACTGTTAATAAGTCCCTATAATTACCCCCAAATTTAGGACAATGAGTTAAGATTTTTAAACCTTAAATTTGTTGTCATGAAAAGTAGAAGAAAATTTACAGCAGAATTCAAATCCAAAGTAGTTCTTGAAGCATTGCAGGAACGCGAAAGCATAACTGAATTGGCAAAGAAATACAGTCTTAATGTAGAGCAGATCAACAAATGGAAACGTGAATTTAAGGCCAAGGCAGCCCTTATTTTTACTTCCGACTTACAAACAAAAGATGAACTGGCCGAAAAGGAAAAGCAACGGCTCTATGAAACCATCGGCCAGCAAAAAGTTGAAATTGATTTTTTAAAGAAAGCCTTGTCATGAAGACAACTAAACAACAGCGCAGAGAGCTTGTTGGCAAGGCTAATAAAAAGCTCAGTATTTCAAAGCAATGTAACTTGCTAAGCGTATCCCGTTCTGGCTTTTATTACGAAGCCAGGCCGCTTGATGCCCTTAACCTTGAATTAACCAAAGTTATTGATAAGGAATATACCTTACATCCGTTTCGAGGTGTACCGTCAATGACAACTTTTTTACGAGAAGATTTGGGTTACCTCATTAACAAAAAAAGAATTGAACGCCTTTATAGGCTGATGGACATACAGGCATTAATTCCTGGACCTCATACATCAAAAGGATGTAAAGAACACAAGAAATATCCATATTTGCTGCGAAATTTAAAGATAACCCACATCAATCAGGTATGGGCTACTGATATAACCTATGTGCCCATAAAAGGCGGTTATTTGTACTTAATTGCTATAATTGATTTATACAGCCGCTATGTCTTGAACTGGTCACTCTCTAATACAATGGAAGCCGAATGGTGCGCAGAAGTACTTAAAGATACGATTAAGCAATATGGCAAACCAAAGATATTCAACACCGATCAGGGAAGCCAGTTTACCAGTGATGTATTTACTGAAGTTTTAAAAGATAATCTGATACAAATAAGCATGGATGGTAAAGGCCGGGCTACCGACAATATTTTTATTGAACGCTTGTGGCGGACTGTTAAATATGATGATATCTATTTACATGCTTATGAAAATGGACTCGAACTTTATCAAGGACTAAACAAGTTCTTTAAGTTTTATAACCAACAACGCAGACACAGTTCGATTGGAAATAAGCGACCCTCTGATTTATTTAATGCAGCTTAGTTATTAAAAAAATGGAGTTTTCAACAAAAGAAAAAAGAAGCAAAAAAGAAAAGGGTGTTGATAACCAGAATAACTCTCCACTTTGTTGCGAGTTATTTCCGGTTAACAACACTGGTACATCATCATCATCATTATCATTAAAAATAAAATCTAAGTTTTATATTTATGCTGTCCTAACAATGGGGGGAATTAAAAAATGCTTCTAAGCAATTTTAAAAACGTATATAATAAATATTTACTACAACCTATAAAAAACAGGAACCCGAAGATTCCTGTTATACACTTTTCATTTATTTTTTAGTATTATCTTTCCTATAAACTGCCTGCCATCCAGATTCATTCGAATGGTGTAAATTCCGCTGGTGTATTCAGATTAATCAAATTTTATAATATTCGTTGATTTCTACTCCTTTTTGAATACAGTGGCACCTGTAAGGCTCATTACCATTACTTCAGCGTTCTGCGCTAAGAATGAATTAAAATCCAGGGTAACGGGGCCTGTCGTTGGATTTGGATAACATTTACATTAATGCTATTAATACGGGTTGTAATAACATTACCGGGCTGGTGGCTAAATGCATACGGGAAGGAGTGATATAAACTAATTTGGCATGGGAAAACGGCATATGGAGGAACTAAGATTACCAGGTTAAGCTCCTCCTCACAAAAGCAGAAGTTTGGTATCAAAACGCTCAAATCCTTCCACCGACTTAAAGTGCAGGCCTCCCACTGAACAGTGAATACCTTAACCTAAATGATGTATGTCAACCTTTCGGTATAAAGCAAAACTCAACCGAA
>JBHEOF010000182.1:1342-3538 GCA_046261715.1 Bacteroidales bacterium | reverse complement strand
TCAGTTGTTGAATAACTTCAACATGGGAAAAACAATCCGCTACGAATTGTGATCGGTGTCTGTCCCGAAAAAACGAAGAGAAATTTAAATTAATTGATATTTTTTTGCTGCGAATAAAAAAATGTCGTATGTTTGCGACATAGAAAACATTTAAATTGAATAAGTCCAAAAAATTTGATTCGAATCTGCAAGAACTTGCATTGTTTGCCAAGGCGATTTCGCATCCGGCAAGATTGGCAATTTTGAAGTATTTGGCCGAAACAGGAACTTGCATTTCCGGTGATATTTCAAAATTTATTCCTTTGAGCCGCACTACTGTTTCACAACATTTGGCTGAGTTGAAAAAATTGGGACTTATCCACGGTGAAATTGATGGGTTGAAAGTGAATTATTGTTTGTGTTCGACTTCCATTCTGGCGCAGCTGGAAAATTTTGAAATATTCTTCACTCAAATTAAAGAAGTTGATGTGGAATGTCCGAAAAATTTGGAATGTCTTTAGGAAATAAAATAATTTGCGTTTTTTTGAAACGCTTTTTGAATATTTTGGTTAACTCTTAAATTGTTTTAGTTATGAAAAAAGCACTTTTTTTGCTCTCTTTGCTTGGTCTTATGAGCATTGGCCTGCATGCCCAAGAAAACCCTGTTGCCAAAACCGACTCAATTGTTTTTGACAAAATGGTTCACGATTACGGAACCATTGAGCAAGGCGGCGATGGAAACTGCGAGTTTACCTTTACCAATACCGGAAAAGAACCATTGGTGTTAACCGCAGTTCGGGCTTCTTGCGGCTGTACCTTGCCCGAATGGCCAAAAGAACCCATCGCCTCTGGAGAAACTGGCGTCATAAAAGTAAAATACGATACCAGGCGTATAGGGACAATCAATAAAGTTATTCGTGTTTCGTCCAATGCAGTTAATTCTAATTTGGTTTTAAGGATTACTGGGAATGTGGTTGCAAAGCAATAAATAATTTGCTTTTTAACTTATTTAAGCATTGCGAAGACTTTCCACCGGCTTTTCGACTCTCATTTTTATGGCCGAAGGTCCGGTGGAAGTTTATTTTCCATTTGTTAGGCGAAACTGATTTTGGGCGAAACGGCTTTAAAAGAAAAAGAAAATGGTTGAAGATCAAAGTTAAACCAAGCATAAAAACTATTTAATAGGTTAAATATTATTTGTATATTTAATTTGTCAGACATTTTAGTATGAAGCTTTAAAGAAAATTTAAAATGAAAAAAAGTAATATTTTAATTGCAGTACTTGCCTTTTTTATGGTTATGTCCTGCAGTGGCCCGGTAAATAACGAAGCCAATCAATCGTCCAATGTGCCTATCCAGGATCAAGAACAACCACAGGAGACTTCTGTAACCGGGGAACCTTCGCCTGCTGTTCCAGCTCAGGAATCAAATCAAACGGCTGCTGGACAAGATGAAACTCAGGTTATGCTGAATCCTCCACACGGGGAACCTTATCACCGTTGCGACATTCCGGTTGGAAGTCCATTGCCTGGAGTCGCCCCTGTGGCTTCATCAAATCAGCCACGGGCTGAACAAGTTGAACCTAAGGTTATGCTGAATCCTCCTCACGGTGAGCCTTTTCACCGTTGCGATATCCCCGTTGGAAGTCCATTGCCTGCTAACTCACCACAGCAGGCAACTACTAATCAGGCTGCTGCACCAGCACCAGCAGCATCATCAGCACCAGCAACGGTTGACAGATCAATGATTCCTACCGTCGAAAATAGCAACCGCTTGAATACCTCTGCTGGCAGGCAATCAACCACCGCCTCAAGTACTCCCTCCTCTGGGACTCCGCCAAAGAATAACCCTCCTCACGGACAACCCTGGCACCGCTGCGATATTCCGGTTGGCAGCCCACTACCGGTAAAATAAAATTCATTGAGTTAATCATTGGGTTGTTTAGTACATTGGGGGGATTTCTGTCCTGTGGCAAACAATAGGTTGTATTTCAGTTTAAATCCGAGTTGAAGTTAAAGGACCCCAATTGACTTTTGACAAACCGAATCATGACTATGGGACCGCTTTTGTTGACAAATTGTTGACCGCGAATAACAGGCGTTTCTCTCTCGGTTTCTTTCGGTAATTTATTTAATTTTTAATCAGGTCTGATTATTCAGGCCTGATTTTTAATATGGGAAGGGGACAACATAAATATCTGTCAATTTGAACATAATG
>JBHEOF010000182.1:0-1332 GCA_046261715.1 Bacteroidales bacterium | reverse complement strand
ATACGACAGTAAATGTAAAGGACAATTACGAAACAATTGATTTTGGAATAGGAGTGGGCATGAGTTATGTAAATCCCGCTACGGATTTCGGTTATGATATTCGGTACAATCATGGTCTTACCAATATCAATAAAACGGGTACTTCAACTAATTATAACAGGGGATTTCAGGTTGGGGTATTTTATCTGATTAATCATAATTAGTCTTTGCAAGAAAACGTCAATTACTGCAACTTACCTATAAGTCAATCTTTTCAACAATTAAACCTTAAAAATTAATTATGAGAAAACCCTCTGCACCCAAAACAATCACCTGGATTATTGGTATAATCGCTGGTGTATTAGGTATTATAGGCCACTTCGCCAATATTGATATCTTAACAGAATATAATTATGCTTTACTACTCATTGGGTTTATTGTGCTCGCAATTGGCACTACCTTTAAAGGAGTGTAAATCTGAATTCTTCAATGGTAAGATTTAACGAAATATAAATCTTCAAAGCTTAAAACACCCGGAAATCTTTCCGGGTTTTTTTATAAAAAAATTTGACGTAAAATTACGTCATTACAAAAATATAACGTAATTTTGCGTCACATTCAAAAACAGATAAATATGAAACTTGAAATATTTGAACCATCCCTTTGCTGCCCATCGGGCGTTTGTGGCCCTGAGCCTGACAAAGAACTCATTGAACTGCAAAATGTAATACAATTGCTGGCCAAAGTAAATATCAAACCGGAGCGCTACGCCATCAACCAATCGCCCATAGCTTTTGTAAACAACCCTGTGGTAAAAGATTTTATGCGCACAGAAGGACCGGCAAAACTGCCCGTTACCTTACTGGATGGCAAAATCATCAAGCAGGAAAGTTATCCAAGTCTGGAAGAGCTTACCATGCACATTCCGCAATTGAAAGAGGTGAAACCGGATGGTAAAATCCTGGGAATTTTTAGTTAGGTAGCACACAGAAACCTCCAAGGTTTTTGAAACCTTGGAGGTTTTCATATAACAAACACCAAATTATTATGAAAAATAAAATCAACGTAAATCTTTACACCGTTCCCCAGGCAGCCTGCGGCTCCGGTCAAATGAGCTGGCAGGATGTAGCAGCAATGGTGAATAATCAGCTTCAACGCAGTTTTAATGAGCAGATAGCTTTTGAACACGTGGAGTTTATGAACTCACGCTGGTTTGAAGATGCCACTGCACAGGAGTTACTGGACAGGGGAGAGGTGAATTTTCCCTTTGTGCTGGTTGATGGCGAAATTGCCAGTGCCGACAAAAAGGTGAATATCCCGAAAATCAAGAAAACCATTTTAGCAACGCTAAAT
>JBHEOF010000181.1:0-3569 GCA_046261715.1 Bacteroidales bacterium | reverse complement strand
ATAATATCCTGGTTCATAGACATTAACAATCCACTTAGCGGTTCCGTTTTCTTCCCACTTACTTATCTGATTAACATGCTTCCATTCTCCAAACTTCTCCATCCATCTTATATCTTTCTTTTCAGCACCTGAAACCTCTGAAAATTCTGCCAGCAGTGTAGTTTTAATATTTGGATAGATCCCTTGAATGGGATTTACCATGACAGTATCAGCATTATAATCTAGCTCTACTTTAATGACTGATGCCAGTGAATTAGGGGATTCACAAGGAACATCAAAAACTGTCCATCCATTCTTTTTATGATAGGTTATTATTGAACCATTCAAGATTTCGGCTGAAACAATTTCGCTCTCTAATCCAGGTAAATAAAGTTTTCCATCATCCGGCCAATTAAAAACAGAAAGATATAGTGTATTATTTTGCGTGGTTACATCGCCCCATGCCAGAGCATGCCCCCAGGGAGAACTACCAGCACCATAGATTACTTGCGGATATTTTTGAATCCATTTCCCAACTTCCCGAAGAAATTGCTGACCCATTACCGGAACTTCACCTTTACCATCCGGCCCAACATTAAAAAGGTATGTACCACCACGACCTACTGTATTTACCAGACGGTGTAAGATTTCTTTTGGGCTTTTAAAATTTTTATCATACCAGGCATAAGACCAGGAATCATTATTTGTATCCGCAGTTTCCCACAATCCTTCCAGATTCCGTGGAGGTACTTCCATGTCACCTTTGCTCGAATAGTCTCCCAGCCCATGCCCAACACGACTGCAAAGTAATGCATCAGGTTGCAACTTGCGCACAATATCAACCAATTCCAATACGTATTTTTTAGGCATTTGTCCCGGGGTGTCAAACCATACAAAATCAATATCACCGTAATTAGAGCATATTTCTATAACCTGTGGTTTACACTTTTTATTGAAATAATCTTCAAAAGTTGCCGGAGTTCCTTCAGGATATTCTGTTGGGCCTCTCGTACCACCTGGTTCTGTCCAATCCTGGTTGTGCGAATAATAAAACCCAAAGCCGAGACCAAGCTCGCGACAAGCGGTCGATAGTTCTTTCATGGGATCGCGCGCAAATGGAGTTGCATCCACAATATTAAAAGGATGCTGCGAATTAAACATTGCGAATCCTTCATGATGCTTACTGGTTATGATGATGTATTTCATGCCGGCATCTTTCGCAAGTTGGGCAATCGCTCTTGCATTAAAATTTTCCGGATCGAATTCCTTTGCAATTTCCATATATTCTTCGGCAGGTATATCAGCCATCGCATGACTCATCATCCATTCGCCTATTCCATAATATGTTTTTTCTTTCCATTTGCCGCCTAAGTGAGAATATAATCCCCAGTGGATAAACATGCCAAAATTACCATCTTCAAATAATTCCGCATGATCTTTATCGTCAGAACTGCCTGATAAATTTGAGCTTCCCCACATCTCATCCATTCCTGTATTTTCTTCGCTAACATTTTGCGCTCTACCGTCAAATAAAAAAAACATTGTAATTAATGCCAGTAACAAACTTTTAACTTTAAATTTTCTCATATCTTATAAACTGCTTAAAAAATTTTCGTAACTAATCAGTTGGCAAATTAGCAATATTATTGAGTGATTCAATAATACCTTAATTTTCATTTTATGAGCTAATAGAACGTACCTCGCCCATTAATACGTGGGGTGATCCTCATATTTTCCTCCTTTCTTTGTTTTTATGCCGCTTCGATGAGCTTATCAAACTCTTCCCAGTCGGCTTTGTAAAAATGATGTTCATATAATTTTTTTCCATTTTATGCCCGCTTCTGACTATTTTGGCAGGCACTGATATTAACCAGTTATTATTTATAATTTTTTTATCATAATATAATGTAATGTAATGTAATGTATATTCTGTTTTTAATATTCAATTTCGGTCTCCTTTCCGGGTTTAAGAATGTACTCTTTTTTTATTCCCTTAGAATTTTCGATTGTGATTGTCTGCTCCGTTTTTGAAACTAAAATGGCTTTAGCATTTTCCTTATTCCATTTTAATTCTTTTACTATTATACCACCCCGAAGAAGTAATCCCTTAATAGTTCCACTTTCCCACTGTGCCGGGCGAGCCGGGAAGAAACGAATGTGACCCGGATCGGCATAAACCAGCGATGATGCACATAAATAGGGGAAACCACCAGAAATATCAGTATTAAAAAGTTCATTTCTGTCGTGGAAAGATCCCAAACCGGTTGACCAATATCCATTAACCAGAAAATTTATTATTTCCTGCGTTAATTGATAATTCCCAATGTGCGCAGCTGCAAGCCCAATTTGTACAAGACCGAATGCCATAACAGGCCTTTCCTGGTGGTGTTTGAAGCGCTGGCGAATGGTATATTCTACTGCCTTTACAAGTTCAGGATTGTTTATAATTTCCGGAGGTTGTTCATCGTATAAAGCGTATAACTGGGAAGCATGCCGATGAGCATGGTTTTCAGCCAAACCCGGCCAAAGCCATTCGCGAAATGAGCCCTCCGGGCCAACTTCATAATCAGGTAAATTTGAGATAATATTTCTCCACTTATCCTGCAAGCCGGCATCTTTGTTCAAAATCTTTGAAGCATTAATCAGGTTGGTAAGAAGCTGTTTTGCTGCACTAACATCCATAGTGGCATTAATGGATACCGGTGATACATTTTTTGTATCCGGAAAATTTTCGGGTGAATAGGAAGGGATAAAGGCAAATTTGTCGTTTACATCTGTTTGAATCAGGAAATCTTCATAAAATTCTGCAGCTTCTTTCATTAGGGGGTAAGCCCTTTCTTCCAGAAACTGTTTATCGCCCGTATACTGATAGTAATCGTAATAAAACTGCAATGCCCACGCTGCACCGGAATGCCAGTAGACATGCGGATGACGGGCAGTAAAATTGGTACTTCGCGGGCTGACGGTAAGTTGTGCCGGTACGTGAAAACCTCGGGTACCTTTAAACAACCGGGCATTTTCGCGAAATTCATCCCAGCGATTATCGTAAAACCTGAAATAGGCTTCCATCAACTCGGGTGTATTGCCCATCAGATTAAATGCAACAGCACATGGAAGATTTCCGTTTGTAGTAAAACTTCCTGACCAATTTGCAAGCCAGGTTGCACTCCAGATTCCCTGCAAATTTGGTGGATAATTGCCCGTACTGCAAATAATGTTGTAGCGACCTGCATCAAATGCTTTTTCTATCATTGCCAGAGGTTTATCCGTTTTTTCGGTCAACCCAATAAGCTCTTCAGTGGGCATAGTCCGTTGTTCTTCAGGTGCATCCAGCGAAAAGCTGACACGGCTCATTAAGTCGCCATGTATCTTAACATGCGATTCCAAAAGCTGCTTATAATTCAGGGTAATATTGTTTATGCCAGCGGCCATTTCCTTAAAATTGGTCAGTTCAGTATCGGTTTTAAGAATGGGACGAATTTTTATTAACAGCAATATTTCATCGGCATCAACAATGGCTATTCCGCTTTCTGATTCGTTGCGTGAACCGCCTCTGGCAATAACTTTTCCAATTCCTTCGTATCCTAAAT
>JBHEOF010000180.1:3215-3608 GCA_046261715.1 Bacteroidales bacterium | reverse complement strand
CTCAACAAATTCTTTAAGGAGAGTACATTGCTTAACCAGGATTTCTACAAAGACACCAAGAAAACGGTACAGCAAATGCTTAAAGACACAGACAAAGATCTTACCGTTATTGATTTCAAAAGATTTGCTCTTTCTTAAGCGAAAACATATAATCTTTACATTAAAAGGGTCCTTGGACCCTTTTTTTGTGCCCGGTTGCACTGTACCCCAATTGTTTTTTATTAATTTTCAGGTTATGGAATGGAAAAAATAAGTATACTTGCAACTGTATGAATTTTCCGGTTTCATCCGCGTGTGTGTCAATCGTATTGTCATGGCTCGGTTCATCTTAATTGCATTTTGCACAAAAGCGAGAATAAGGCTTTTTTACTTTTCCTAAAGCTGGATCACCAC
>JBHEOF010000180.1:332-3091 GCA_046261715.1 Bacteroidales bacterium | reverse complement strand
AAAGAATACTGCTGAAACTTAGTGGAGAATCACTGGCCTCAGGCCACGGACATGGTATTGATGCGGGAATGCTGAATGCCTATGTGGAAGAAATTAAATCGGTTTATGACAAGGGCGTAGAAGTTGCTGTTGTTTTGGGTGGCGGCAATATCTTCCGGGGAGTTAGTGGTAGTAATAAAGGTTTTGACCGCGTACAGGGCGATTATATGGGCATGCTGGCTACCGTAATCAACTCTCTGGCATTGCAATCCGCCCTGGATAATGCAGGGGTGAAATCGGTGGTTTTGTCAGGCATAGCCATTGATCCCGTTTGTGAAAGAATGAGCCGCAAAAAAGCTATCGGATATCTTGAGCAGGGCTTTGTTACTATTATTAGTGGGGGAACGGGAAACCCATTCTTTACCACCGATTCGGCTGCAGCATTGCGTGCCGTTGAAATCAAAGCGGATGTGCTGCTCAAAGGTACACGCGTAGATGGTGTATATACCGCCGATCCGGAAAAAGATCCCACGGCTACAAAGTTTAGTGAAATTACTTTCGATGAGGCCTATAAGCGAAACCTTAAAATAATGGATCTTACCGCTTTCACCCTTTGCAGTGAAAATGATATCCCGATTATCGTCTTTGATGTGCATAAAAATGGCAATCTTAAGGAAATCATTCTCGACGGTAAAGCCAATGGAACTTTGGTTAAAAATTAATTGTGTTTGAAAAAGTTATTCCAAAAACCTTATTTTTGCAGCTAGTAAACAAAACATTTAACACATAAGCAACCCTATTATGAACGAAGAACTTGCTTTTCTGTATGATGAAGCCGAAGAGAAGATGGGCAATGCTGTAAAACATCTTGAGCGCGAACTTGTAAAAATAAGGGCAGGAAAAGCCAGTCCGCAAATGCTTGACAGTGTAAAAGTGGACTATTATGGCACCATGACCCCTATATCGCAGGTTTCCAGCATTAATACCCCTGATCCACGCAGCATAGTCGTGCAACCCTGGGAAAAAAACATGCTGGCTCCCATTGAGAAAGCTATCATGAATGCCAACCTGGGTTTTAACCCTCAGAATGATGGCACATTGGTTCGCATTGTGGTTCCGCCTCTTACCGAAGAAAGACGTAAGGATTTGGTTAAGAAATCGAAGAGTGAAGCGGAAACCGGTAAAGTAAGCATCAGGAATGCCAGAAGAGAGGCTATAGATGCAGGCAAAAAGCTGGAAAAAGAGGGAGTACCTGAAGATGATGTGAAAAAATTTGAATCTGATATGCAGGAGCTTACCAACAAATACAGCCAAACGGTTGAGAAACTTATAGAAACCAAAGAAGAGGATATAATGACTGTATAAATGAAACCGGCCCGGGCCGGTTTTTTTATCCTCCGCAATTGCTGCAAACCAAAGGCAATCCATTGCCGGTAAGCAGCGATAGACGGAAGTCCTGCATGGCAGGGCTTTTCCACACTGCTTTTGATAATTCTTCCTTGCCGCTCATACCATATTCCGGAATTTTATCATAACAGCAGGGCACCCAATCGCCGTCACTGGTTATAACCATATGGCTCCACAATCTGAAACATCCTGATGATGTTGCTTTCCTTCTTGTTTTGTCAGAATAACGATTGTAACGGCTATTTTTGGGAGTGAATTCTTTTTTTCCCTCATCGGTATATATCTGCATACTTTTGAACTCCAGCTTATCTGTTCCCAGTTTCTTCACATATCCTGTTACTTCTTCCAATTGATGCTCATTGGTTTTGTTGACCAGAAACTGTACTACCAGGAAAGGATGCGGGGTTTTTCTTTCCTTTTTCATTGCCGATAATCTTTTTATGCCCGAAGCAACTGTTTCCAGATTACCCCCTTTTCTGTAGGCTTCATAAGATTGCTGTTCTATACCATCCAGGGAAACAATCAACCTGCTGAGACCACTATCGATAATTTTCCGGCAGTTCTTTTCATCCAGAAAATGGCCGTTGGTTGAAATAACTGAATAATACTTTCTTTCTTCTGCCAGCCGGATGATGGAATAGATTTCCGGATGCAAAAATGGCTCACCCTGGAAATACAGGTTGCAGTAAAAGGCTTCTTTGCGGTGCAGCTCGAGTAGCTTTTGAGCCAGCTCCGGTTCCATAAATTTTCGGTTGCGCATTATTTTGCCCTGTCCGGCTATACATTCAGGACATTTAAGGTTGCATACCGATGCTGTTTCAAAACTCAGTGAAAAAGGGCCTGCCCAGATATACGGGCGCTTTCTCATCCTTGACAACCGGTATGAGAGCATGATTTTAATGTAATTCCATATTCTTCCGGGGGTTAGCTTTTTAAGCAACGAAATGCCGTCATAGAAATAATTCCGGGTTTGGATAATCATTTTTAAGTTGGGATTTTAACTTCTGGAATGAAAAATCAGCTCGATGCAGGGGTATTGAAAGAATCAGTCAGATTTTTTACCATTCTTGATTTGGCAAAGAATTGTTTGGCAAAGATACGGATAACACTGTAGGTGGGTATGGCGACAATCATTCCGAAAACACCCGCAATCATTCCGGCAACCATAAATACAATAAAGATCTCCAGCGGATGGGTTCTCACGCTTTTTGAATAAATCATGGGTTGTAAAACGCCCACATCTATGGTATTTGCAATGATAAAAGAGGCAATAATGCTAAGAATTAAAGGTACCATCTGACTCATAAAATCCATATGCAAGTTTACGGATAACCCCAGAAATACACCAATAAATGTGGCAATGATGGGCCCCA
>JBHEOF010000180.1:0-258 GCA_046261715.1 Bacteroidales bacterium | reverse complement strand
TGAAAAAGACAATAATATTGGAGAACATGTGCTTTTCTTTCAAAAAGAAAAAAGTAATGAAACTGATAGCCAGAAAACCAAAAAATATCTCAATGATAAAATTGATAACAGAGTTAAAAATCAGCGAGAACCGGTCGAAGGTAGCAATAGCAATCAGTTCAGCAATAATTTTGCTTCCCAGGGTTTCTTCAGCATCCAGCAGTGTCCATTCTTTGAGTTGAAACTCTAACTGCGAAAGCGGATACTCAAGGCTTTTGC
>JBHEOF010000018.1:27158-51009 GCA_046261715.1 Bacteroidales bacterium | reverse complement strand
GTAATATTCAAAGATGATGAGCAAAGCACATACTAAACTTTCAGTAAAGGAAAAGCTTGGCTACGGGCTTGGCGATACCGCATCGCATTTTGTTTGGGATATGGTAGGCTTCTGGATTCTTATTTTTTATACCGACACTTTCGGGATTTCAGCCGCTGCGGCCGGCACAATCATGCTCATTGCCCGTTTCTGGGATATGTTAAGCGACCCTTTGATGGGTATAATCGCCGACCGGACCAATACCCGCTGGGGAAAATTTCGCCCTTATCTGCTGTGGATGGCCCTACCATATAGTGTGCTCGCTGTACTCACCTTTACCACACCCGATTTTGGGCCTACCGGAAAAGTGATTTATGCCGGTGTAACCTATCTCCTGCTGATGACCGTTTTTACAGCTATTAACCTGCCTTATTCGTCAATGAGTGCTGTAATGACATCCAATTCTTATGAAAGGGCAGGTTTGAATTCTTACCGCTTTATTTTTGCTTTTGCCGGCCAGTTAATCGTTACAGGTACAGCACTCTACCTGGCCACTTATTTCGGAAGAGGGGATATGGCTAAGGGTTATCAATATACATTAACCCTTTTTGCGGCAATCAGCTTTATCTTGTTTATGATCACCTTTAAAACCACCCGCGAAAGGGTAGCCCCACCACCTGCCCAGCAGAAAAACCTAAAGGAAGATATTAAAAATTTATTCAGAAATGGCCCCTGGGTAATCCTGTTTTTTGTGGGAATCATTTCTTTTGTAATGTTTGCCTTACAGAATCTTTCCATAGCTTATTATTTCAAATACTATATAGGACAAGAGCAAAGTGTGCAGTTGTTCAATGTAATCGGTACGTTGGCCCTGATTGCAGGCATACCCTTCTCAAAACCCCTGGCGAAGCGATTTGGAAAGCGAAATGTGTATATGGCAAGCTCACTTATATCGGGTTCGTTTTTTATATTGCTTTATATCCCCGGGAATGATAACATGTATACAGTTTACATTCTTAATATTCTGGCAAAATTTACCTATGCACCCGCAGTACCATTGCTTTGGACTATGCTGGCAGATGCTGCTGATTACTCAGAATGGAAATTTCGCAGACGTGCTACCGGACTGGTATTTTCGGCGGCCACATTTGCCCAGAAAGCCGGATGGGGCATTGGCGGCGCACTTGCCGGCTGGATGCTCGCAATATTCCGTTTTGTGCCCAATGTAGAACAAACCGCAACAACACTCACAGGTATAAAACTCACGATCTCGGTATTTCCGGGAATACTCTATATGTCATGTGCTATACTTCTGTATTTCTATGCCATTGACCAGAAAACCTGCCTGGAAATGGAAAAAGATCTGGAGCAACGCAGGGCTAAAAGTTAAAAAAACTATGAAGCGAACAATCTTATTCCTGTTTTCATTTCTGGCAGTCATGCTGATGATCTCATGCACCCCTGGCCAGGAACCTGCAGACAAAACTGCAGCTGAAATAGTTGGCAATCCAGAATACCAGGCCATTTCCTATGGAGGTTATCGTGAAAATACAAGAGAAGTCCAGCCAACCATCCCTCAACTGAAAGAAGACATGAAAATACTATCGGCTATGGGGATAAAGATTTTGAGAACCTACAACGTACATCACGATGAGGCAGCCAATCTGCTGCAGGCTATCAGCCAGATGAAGGATGAAGATCCGGAATTTGAGATGTATGTGATGCTGGGTGCGTGGATAGATTGCAAAAATGCCTGGACCGATCTGCCCGATCGCATCCGCGACGAAGAGAGTGAAAGAAATACCGTGGAAATTGCCCGTGCCGTTGAACTGACCCAACAATATCCTGATATCGTAAAGATCATTGCCGTTGGAAATGAAGCTATGGTACACTGGGCGTGGGATTACTATGTTGAACCCGGCATTATACTGGGCTGGGTAAATCATTTGCAAAACCTGAAAAAGGAAGGCGAGCTGCCCGAAACATTATGGATCACCAGCTCCGACAATTTTGCATCATGGGGTGGTGGTAGCACCGAATATCATAAAGAAGATCTTAATAAGCTCATTGAAGCGGTTGACTTTATTTCCATGCACACCTATTCTATGCACGACACCCATTACAACCCCGAGTTCTGGGGCGTACCCGAAGATGAGGAGCGCTTGACGGATCTTGAAAAGATTGACTCGGCTATGCTCAGGGCAAGAGACTATGCCGTTTCTCAGTATGAAAGTGTTGTGGATTACATGGAAAGTCTTGGTGTAAACAAATCTGTTCATATTGGTGAAACCGGCTGGGCCTCCAGATCTAACGAGCAATATGGAGATGATGGTGCCCGGGCAACCGATGAATATAAATCTGCTCTTTATCACGATCTGATTCGTGAATGGACAAGCAGCGAAGGAATTTCCTGCTTTTATTTCGAAGCCTTTGACGAACAATGGAAAGATGCGGCCAATCCCCTGGGTTCAGAAAATCATTTTGGACTCATCAACCTGCAATCGCAGGCAAAATATGTGCTTTGGGATGAGGTGGACAACGGAACATTTGATGGATTGACACGTGATGGAACGCCCATCACCAAAACATTCAACGGCAATAAAGAAGAAATGATGGAAACAGTGAAGGTACCGCCCACTGCACAAGAAATTCAAGCCATGCATAACTAAAGAAAATTCAATCCAACAACCTGATAACCTAATATCAAAACAATGACTGCCTACGAAACACCCTTGAAAGACAGAGTACCCTTAGGGCAAAAAGCAGCCTTTGGAACCGGTAACCTGGTGGTAAACCTGCTGCCGGGCGCACTGGGAGTATTCCAGTTCTTCCTTCTCACCGCCTTTGGTATCGATCCATTCCTTGCAGGGCTCCTGGGCGGCTTACCCCGACTACTGGATGCCCTCACCGATCCTATTATGGGTTATATCACCGACAATACCAAGTCGAGGTTTGGGCGCAGAAGACCGTACATCTTCATAGGTGCAATACTAAGCGGTGTAATGTTTGCCCTACTATGGCAGATGAATCCGGAAAACTCGCAGATGTATAATTTCTGGTACTTCCTTATTCTCTCTTTCATCTTTATTATAGCCAATACCATTTTTGCTACGCCATATATTGGGCTGGGCTATGAAATGACCCCCGACTACAATGAGCGTACCCGCCTGATGGCATCCGCGCAAATCTTCGGACAGGTAGCCTGGATGATTGTACCATGGTTTTGGGTACTGATTGCTAATCCCGATCTGTTCGAAACTCAGGCAGATGGTGTACGAAGGCTCTCCATGGTTGTTGGAGGAATATGTATGATTTTAGGTATAATTCCTGCTCTCTTATGTAAGGAGGTTAATCAGGAGAATCTTACCAACAGGGATGATCTCACCCTAAAGAACATATCAAAAAATTTCAGGAGTCTGTTAAAGAATATGGTGCTGATCTTTAAGAACATACCTTTTGTCAGGTTATGTGGTGCCACCTTTTTAGTATTTAACGGCTTCCAGTTGGTTGCTTCATTCAGCTACTTCATCATTTTATTCTATATGTTTAATGGCGACTATGGTGATGCGGGATCATGGCCTGCCTGGTTCTCAACCGTAAGCGCTTTATTTACTGCATTCCTGATTATTCCAATTATCACATGGATGTCAAACAGATGGGGAAAGCGCAATGCTTTTATTATATCAACATTCATCTCCATTATCGGATACGCTTTGAAATGGTGGGGATTTAGCCCGGGTAACCCCTGGCTGATGTTTATGCCAGTTCCGCTCATGGTATTTGGAATCGGGGGGCTTTTCACCCTAATGATGAGTATGACCGCCGATGTGTGCGACCTGGATGAGCTGAAAAATGGCATGCCCAGGAAAGAAGGTACGTTTGGTGCCATCTACTGGTGGATGGTTAAACTTGGTCAGGCATTGGCACTGGTGCTTGGCGGACTGGTATTGAAGCTCGTTGGCTTTGACCAGAATGCAGCAGTACAAACAGCGGAAACACTTACACGTTTGCGGCTTGCTGATATAATTATTCCGGCTGTTACAGCCGGATTAGCCATTCTGGTGATGTGGAAGTATGACCTTACTGAGGACAGAGCTCACGAAATCAAGGAGACATTGATCAAAAGAAGGGGAGAGTTGTAATTCTTTCATAACCAAATCCCCATTCTGTTTCCCAGGCTGTCTTCAGGATATTCGGCAGAAATATTCTGAAGGTTATCTCCACGTGTATAATTCAATACTGCAAGACACAAAGCATCTGCCATGTCATCTTTGTTTGCATTACTCGTGACAGAATTATCCTTTATAAACCGTTCAAATAAATTACCTGCTGCCGGATAATGCTTTTCAAGAATGTCTATTCTTTCAATTATGCCTTCTTTTTTCTTTTTGGAATGAAGCAGGGGATGGTTATTATTCAGGAACTGAAAGGTCAGTTCAGGGTGCGATTCAAGAATTTTTCCCTGCCACTCAGGGTGTAAATGCAGAAAAGCATTTACTTCCCTGATTTTAGGAACGATATTCCAGCTTTGTTTGCTGAGTTTTTTACCCAGTATTTCGAAATTCACCCGGCTCGCATCCTTATAATTCTTCTCGTAAAGCGCTTCTGTACAGGGAGGACTAAAAATAGATGAGTGTTTTTTCCCCAGCAATTTCCGGGCTGCGGCATCGCATGGTCTTTGTGGATAAAATGCAATATTTTTATCAGCAAGCCCAATGGGCATATCAACCAGGATTCTTGATTGTGATGAAATTTTTTTTATGAGATCAGCAAATTTTTTATAAAAGTAGATTTCTCCTGTATGTTTCCCAATGCCTGCACCAATCCAACCCAAACGTGTGGCATCTATACCGAATATTAATTTATACATAAGAAGTATGCGATAAAGCGAAAAAAAATTGCATTATATGGAGGAAATGATTAAATTTGCATAAAAAACAAACCAATCTTTCCAGTCATGAAAACAACAGCATTACTTTCATTTTTTTTAACCGCAAGCCTTTTTTTGTTTAATGGTTGCGAAAAGGCTATTTTCGATATCACGGAAAACTTCACCTTTGAACATGAATTTGCTATCACCGGAAGTGACAATTCATTTGATGAATTTGCATCTGTAAACCTATCGGAAGAAGAAACCCTGATCGAACAGTATGGTTCAAAGATCAAGAAAATAGAAATTCTTGAAGTAAAATATCATTTGAAAAATCATAATGGATCTGATGAGCAAACGTTAATACATTTTGATGTATATTCAGCCAATCCCGACGGATCAGATGAAAAACTTATTGCTGAGCTTCAAGACATTAACCTTTCAAACCTGGTTATGAATCCTACGGTTCTCGATGTTAATGATGAGGGTATTTTAAAACTTGCCGGTTTAATTGAAGATTCGCCACATACTTTTGGATTAAAATCTTCGGGCCAGGTGAATGAAGCACCGGTTGATTTTACCGTAGTGTTAACTTTCAAGGCAAGAATGACTGCTAATCCTTTGAATTAAGCAGTTCATCAATTTCGTCAACTACTTTTTTAAGTTTCTTATCTGTGAAACCAACTTCATGGAGAATTTTTATATTTTCCCTGAGTTGCTTACAAAGGACTATATCTTTTGAAAGGATATATTCCTTTTGTTTTTTATTAAGGCCCGTAATTACTGTTACAGGATAAACTCCTGCTTTTTCAACCATGTCTTTAAGGGCTTTACCCCTGGGTATGTTCCAGCTCAACAAATTCAGGCCGGCACAGCGACCGTAATTCATTGCATCATCAGTAAAACGGGTATTGGTGACGATCCACCCAAAGAAGCGTATATTTTTAAATTCATGAAGCTTTTCCCTGTATTCGATGATATCATTAACCCGTGATCTTATGTACAGCGGGACTTTTACATTTGCATATTTTCCCTGGCTGTTATAATACTTACATTCAACAATGTACTGGGTAGTGTTGGTTGTGGCAATTACATCCACTTCATGGGTAACACACTTACCTTGTACTACCTGTCCTACACTCACTTCGAAGCCGTTATGTGCTAATACCTGAGCTACAAAATGTTCAAATGGATATCCTGATGGACCCAATTCCATAATAGCCTTTTTTAAGCTGTAACGGGCTGCATTCGACCGTTTTCGTTGGCGAAGCATAGCGAATGCTTTTTTGTAAATCTCTTTGGTAGTCATGCCTTCGTGTATTTGAGGCATTATCTCATCAATGATCTGATCAGTAATATCGTCGGATGTACCGGCTCTTTTGATCGAGTTTCTAAGTTTGTCAGGGTCAAAAGCTTCTTTCTCTCCTGAAGCTTTTCGTATTATTACAGTTTTGCTCATTTTTGGTATTTATCTTTTTGCAATAAAGATAGAAATTGTTTTAATAGTAAAAAAGGTTGCCTGTAAGAAGACAACCTTTTTGAAATAAGACCTTTTAAAAAGGTCTGAGAAAAAAACAAAACCAAACTTTAGTTATTTAACCATGATGAGTACATCCAGACAAGTTTTTCCTGTTCACGGATGTAATCACTGGCCATTGCATTGGTACCTTCATCATTCATTTCGTCAGATAAATCAAGTATTACTCTTTGCTTTTTCAGTAAAATACTGAAGGCATCGAGAATACCCTTCACGCAAACCACATCTTCAGAAGCATTTTTTATTGCTTTTACGTCTGATGTTTTCATGTAATCTTCGAAGGAGTGCAAGGGTGTTCCGCCCAGGGTAAGAATACGTTCAGCTATTTCATCAATTTTTGCGTGAAGGTCATCATACAATTCTTCAAATTTTACATGAAGTTCAAAAAACTTATGTCCTTTAATATTCCAGTGAAAACCACGGGTGTTCTGGTAGAAAACCTGGTAATTTGCCAATAGGTCATTCAGCTTTTCAATCAGTTCTTTTACTTGTTGGTCTTTTAAACCAATTTGATTTGTTTGTAACATATCTATTCTATTTTTAAGATTACTATTTAAGTTATTTAATTATTGTTCAAACTTTCCCATAAGTTGCAATTTGATATCTTCAAGTTTGAATCCTTTAATTTTCTTTTCCTGAAAATAATTTTGTAATAAAGTATCCAATTCAGGGTCAAAAAAGTCTTCAACCCGATCAGTTGTTATGCAATACATATGATGGTGATTATCGGAAATAGCATCATAACGCATTACACCTTTTTCAGTTTTAACTCTTTTAATTATTTTTTTTTCAACCAAAGCATCCAGAACATTATAAACTGTTGTTGGAGACAACCCAGGAATATTCTGAAACACTTCTTTGAAAATTTCTTCGGCCGTGGGGTGATTTAACTTGTATAATGCTTGTATAACAGCCACCCTTTGTGGTGTTACTTTTAAATTTGCTCCCTGTATCTCGGTAGCTATATCATGAATTGATTTCATATTATTTAATATTTGTACAAAGATAGTAATTTATCCTAAATTGTAATAATTACAAAATAGAAATAATGTTAAACTAGTTCTGATTTTTAAAAACAATGTTGTTAATTATGTAGAGAGCTATTGATGACAGGGAAAAGAGTAGTATAATAAAAATGAAAAGCGAAAAAAGGAAATAAAAAAACCGGCTGGTAACCACACCAGCCGGCTTCAATCCACAATTAAATAACCACAAAAACTAATACACTGTAAAAACCAATGAGAACTATTGGTATTTTCATGTTTATTTGCCTACATACAAATATAATGGAACTTTGGTTACACCTTGGTTAAAAAAAAGTTAACGCGAGTTAATTTCTGTTAAGCATATTTAAATGTAATGCACTTTTATCCTAACCTTTGGTAAGTAGCTATATTTAAATAAATTAAGCTTTAACCAATTAAATTTTGTTAAATTCAATACATTAGCATTTACTGTTTGTAAATTTACAAATTGATAGGGTCACATGCATTATATTCTCGCTTACACATTATATGAAAAAGAATGTTATCATATTCGTAATAGTTCTTATTACCATCTCGCTCATCGGGTTGGTTGGTATGCAATTGTATTGGATCAGCAATGCTCTGTCTGTTAAAGAATCAAACTTTAACAGAGGCGTAAGTGAAGCAGTTACTTCAGCTATTCATAAGTACAATAAGGTTGAAATGGCAAATGCCATTTTACAACAACAGGAGAGAGACCGTAAAGTTGACCGCTTTTTTGACGTTCTTGATTCCATAAATCGAAAGTACTATGCCGAGGTATTACATTCAGCTGAGAAAAACAGACACACAATTGATGATCAACTGCCAGGCTGGCAAGATGATCAGCAAATGCTATCCAGTGATCCTTTTTATGAAAGACGTCCCATCAATTCTATTGATTCAACAATTTTTCAGCGTCGTAGTGATCTCAGGGATCGTGGTTACGCTGTTCGGGGTGGAATGACAAATCCTTCATCTGATGCATTTATTGAATTTTTTCAGCGAACTAAGTTCGTGAATGATCTTTTTGATGATTTGTTTTCAAATAATTCGTTTTACAGTCCTTCATCTGATGAGAGCAAGCAATTGCTTGATTCTCTCATTGGCAGAGAGTTGGATCGTCAGGGAATAAAAACTGAATACGAGTTTGGGATCTATGATCCTGTTTACAACACATTGCTGGCACAAAAGACCGGTAATTACCCCCGCGAACTCATACAGTCAAATTATATATTTAGTTTATATCCCAATGATGTTTTCAGAAGTCAGGAATATTTATTCTTGTTTTTTCCCAATCAAAAAACCTATTTGATTACCCAAATGAATATTATGACGCTTGCATCAACTTTGTTTATCTTGGTCATAATCAGTTCATTTACCTATACTATCATTACAATTATTCGTCAGAAAAAGCTATCTTTGATAAAGAATGATTTCATTAACAATATGACTCATGAGTTGAAAACGCCAATATCCACTATCTCGCTGGCTTGTCAGGCACTCAGCGATAAGGATGTGCAAAAATCTGAAACACTCTATCAAAGTTATATCAGGGTAATTAATGAGGAGAATCAACGCCTGGGAATGATGACCGAAAAGGTTCTGCAAACTGCACAATTAGAAAAAGGTAAGTTACGTTTAAATAAAGTAGGGTTTAATTTGCATGATGTTATTGAAGATGCAATTCATAAAATCGATTTGCAATTGAAAACCCGGCATGGAAAGATCTTTACAAAACTCGATGCTGAGTTCAGCTTTTTGGAAGCCGATAAAGTGCATCTTACCAACTTGGTGTTTAATTTACTTGATAATGCAATAAAGTACTCCCATGAATCACCACATATTACAATTGAAACAGAAAATGTGAACAAGGGGATACTTATACATGTTGAAGATAAGGGTATGGGCATAAGTAAGACCAACCAGAGAAAAATATTTGAAAACCTATACAGGATTTCAACAGGTAATGTTCATAATGTAAAAGGATTTGGTTTAGGATTGAGTTATGTTAAAGCAATAGTTGAATTACATGGAGGAAATATCAGTTTGCAAAGTGAGTTGAAAAAAGGTTCCCGTTTTTCTGTTTTTATACCTTTTGGCTTTGATGAGTATTCTTCCGGCAAACAATAAATATTGATTAGGAGGTACATTATTATGGATAACAAAAAAATAAAAATTTTATTAGCAGAAGATGATCCCAATCTGGGTACCATCTTAAAAGCTTTTCTGGAAGCCAAAGGTTTTCCGGCAAAGCTTGCTGTCAATGGCTCAGAAGCCTACAACATGTTTCTGAAAGAATCATTTGATTTTTGCATTTTTGATGTGATGATGCCCGAAAAAGACGGGTTCACACTTGCCAGGGATGTAAGGAAAATTGACAAAAAAGTTCCTATACTTTTCCTTACAGCTAAATCAATGCAGGAAGATATAATTGAAGGATTAAAAATTGGTGCTGATGATTATCTTACCAAACCCTTCAGTATGGATGAATTACTCCTACGGATAAATGCAATCCTTCGTCGTTCTAATATAGAAGATGCTTCTGAATCGCAGAAAACTTTCTTCCATATTGGAGAATACACATTTGATTTTTCAAGGCAGATACTGAGCTTTAAGGGAGAAGACCAGAAGCTTACATCAAAGGAAGCGCAACTTTTGAAAATGCTGTGCGACTTTACCAACGATGTGCTTGATCGTTCACTGGCTCTGAAAAAGATATGGCTTGACGATAATTATTTCAATGCACGCAGCATGGATGTTTACATTGCCAAACTTCGTAAATATTTGAAAAAAGATCCCAATGTTGAACTTCTGAACGTGCATGGAAAAGGATTTAAACTTATCGTAAATGAAGATGCAAGTGTTGAGTAAAACTCCCTTTCATCTTAAGTGACTTTAATAAGTAAGTCTCTAAAGTTTTGAAATAAATATAATTAGCTGCCTGAAAGGGCGGCTTTTTTTATTCATTTTTTAAAGGTTCTGCCGGACTGGAATGGTATGCCTTTATTACATGAAAACCAACAGTAATTAGCGTAAGAGATATTGCGGTAAGAGTTGCAATAATATAAGGGGTTACCGGCATATCAATATGGTATGGAAAAGTATTCAGCCAATAATCTAAAGCGAAATATCCAAGGGGTATTGCAAATAAGAGCGACAGTCCAACCAATAAAAGAAAGTCTTTACTGAAAAGATGAAGTAAATTGCGGGTTGTTGCTCCTAATACCTTTCGTATAGCAATTTCTTTGGTTCGTTTTTCAACCATGAAAGATGTAAGACCGAACAGGCCCATACATGCAATTATTATTGCAAAGGCAGAAAATGAAGTGAACACCAGACCCAGGCGGTTCTCCCTTTCGTAGAGTGCTGTAAGAGAATCTTCAAGAAATTTATATTCGATCATTTCATTGGGGCAGTATTGATTCCATGTTTCTTTTATGTGTTCAATGGCTGAAGAAGTATTATTTCCATGAATTTTTATATTGGCTACTGAAACAGATCTTTCTCTCCAAACCATCATAAGCGGTGCAATTGACTGATGCAATGAATTGAAATGAAAATCAGGAATTATTCCTATAATTCTGAAGTTATGATAACTTGTGTTTACTGTTTTATTAAGTATTTCATCATAATTATCGGAATAATCCATTAAACTGACCCACTGTTCATTAACTATAACTGCAGTTTCTTCATCAGTAATAAAATCACGTGAGAATGCACGTCCTGCCAGGAGTTCAATTTCCAGCATGGAGAAATATTCAGGAGTCATGGGCCAGAAAGTAAATTGCTTTCCTTCCCCGTTTTCAACAATGGTTTCCTGCCAGTGAATATTTCCCGGGGTATTGTATGTCATGGCAACATCTTCAATAGCCGGATTAGCCAGTAACGTATTTCTAAAACTTTTCCAGTTCTGTCTTATTTTCGCATTGGTGTGGAAATGGACTACATTTTCTTTGTTAAACCCCGGATCCTTGGATATCATATAATTCAACTGATTGAAAACGATTATTGTACCGGCAATCAATGCGACCGAAACTGTAAATTGGAAAACAATCAATCCCTTGCGAAACAGTGCTGCCCCGGTTCCTTTTGCTGTTTCACCGCGTAAAGTGGTAATAGGTTTAAACGTTGAAAGATAAAAAGCGGGATAAATTCCACTGATGATTCCTATGACGATTGCTCCCAGCAGAAATATGATAAAAAGATTCAGGAATCCAAAATTTTGTAAGGAAATCTCACTATTTGCAATATAATTGAACCAGGGTAGCAGCAATTCTACCAAAGCAAATGCAATGATTACTGCAATTATTGTGAGAACAATTGACTCTGCCAGAAATTGCGTAATAAGTTTTTTACGATCACTCCCAAGTAGTTTTCGTATACCTACTTCTCTTGCTCTGCCTGCCGAACGGGCAGTGGATAGATTTACAAAGTTTATTATAGCTATCAGCATGATAAATATTGCAATAGCAAGAAATGCATATGAGGTAGTTTTGCTGCCATGAATTACCATAATTTCATGGGCAACGGTGTTGGTAAAATAAATGTCAGCAACAGGTCTTAAATTCACCTCCCGGTCAAATTCAACACCGAATAAATCATTGATAAACTCGCCAATAACATTTTTTACATTATTACTCACATCGGAAATATCAGCTTCGGGGTGCACCTTCACGTAAGTATGATGATTCCAGTCGCCGGTACTTTCCATATATTCAGGAGAATAAATGTCTCTGAACAATTCAAAAGAACCTATAGCATCAATCTTCAGGTGAAAACGATTTATATCTTCAATAACAGCACTTACGGTAAGATTGTAACGGTCGTATAATCTGATTACTTCACCAACTGCATTTGTTTTGCCAAATAGCCTTGATGCCTGGCTACGTGTAAGAACAATATTTTTTTTGTCAATCAAAGCATGTTCTTCCGAGCCATGTAAAAACTGAAAGTCAAAAAAATCAAAAATGGTAGAATCAGCAAGGATAAGGTGCGGAATTTTCATTACATTTTCATCATCTTCTAATGCTACTGCTGCGTTATGTCCCCAATGGTTGTTTAATCGAAGGGTCTTTTCAATATCGGCTGATGCATCCTGCATAATTCTTCCATAGATGGGACCAAGAACTCCCCAGTCTCCGAATTCAACACGGTAAATTTGTGGATGATTTTTATACCACCGGTCGTAAGAAAACTGTTCATACAAAAAAAGAGAGATAAAAATGAAAAGTGCAATTCCAAGGCTGAACCCAAGGATATTTAGTATCGCGTAGAATTTTTGCTTTGTAATACTTCTGATTGACGTCTTTATGTAGTTTCGTACCATCCGGTATGTGCTTTTTTTGAAGTAGTTCTTTTTTGCTGAACAATACATAAAAAAATGTGCCATTTAAATTAAAAGGCATTATGTGAATGGATTAGGGTCAATAAAAACAAAATAATGCATGATCTTCGTTAGATTTTGTGTTCACAAACGAACACTTTTGTTCGAATGAGTACAAAAAAGTGATTATTGATCCTGGCCAAAATGGTATTTTAATTTTTTGTGAATAATCTTTTGCAAAACTAAGGTTGAAGCAACTTTCTTTTGAATAAGTATACGGGGTTTTGTATATTTGTATTCCAATTTGTAATTAATCTAAATAAGCTTAAGAGAAATAAAATAATGCAATTTTTTGCAACAAGAATCTCCCGGGTTTGTTAAAGGTTAGAAAGAAAAATAATAGCATTACATGGCAGAAGATAAAAATAACGACATACTGGATGAGTTAACCAGTTCCGATTATAAATACGGTTTCTACACAGATGTAGAGATGGACCAGGCCCCCAAAGGCCTGAATGAAGATACCATTCGTTTTATATCAGCTAAAAAGAATGAACCGGAGTTTATGCTTGAATTCAGGCTGAAAGCTTTTCGTCACTGGAAAACGATGAAAGAACCCAAATGGGCACATGTGAATTATCCTTCAATTGATTTTCAGGATATTATTTACTATTCTGCCCCTCGCAAGAAGCCTCAGTATGAAAGCCTGAATGAGGTTGATCCTGAGTTGCTTGAAACGTTTGAGAAGCTCGGTATTCCGCTTAATGAACAGAAGATGCTGGCTGGCGTTGCGGTTGATGCTGTTATGGATAGCGTATCAGTTGCTACCACTTTCAAAGGAACATTGGAAGAGAAAGGTATTATATTCTGTTCTTTCAGCGAGGCAGTGCAAAAACACCCTGAGCTTGTAAAAAAGTATATTGGTTCTGTTGTTCCATATACTGACAATTTTTATGCAGCGCTCAATTCTGCAGTATTCAGCGATGGGTCATTTTGTTATATTCCAAAAGGCGTCAGATGTCCGCTGGAACTTTCCACCTATTTCCGAATCAATGCTGCCAATACAGGGCAGTTTGAACGTACACTTATTGTTGCAGAGGAAGGAAGCTATGTTAGCTACATGGAAGGTTGCACAGCTCCTATGCGTGATGAAAATCAACTTCATGCTGCTATTGTTGAGATTGTTGCCTTAAAAGATGCCGAGGTGAAATACTCCACTGTGCAAAACTGGTGGCCCGGCGATAAGAATGGTCGTGGAGGTGTTTATAATTTTGTGACAAAAAGAGGTATATGTGAAGGCGAAAACTCTAAGATTTCGTGGACACAGGTCGAAACAGGTTCAGCCATTACATGGAAATATCCCAGTGTTGTTTTGCTTGGTGATAACTCAAAAGGAGAGTTTTACTCCGTTGCAGTAACAAATAATATGCAACAGGCTGATACGGGCACAAAAATGATTCATTTGGGGAAAAATACCAAAAGCACAATTATTTCCAAGGGAATTTCTGCCGGTAAAAGCAATAATAGTTATCGTGGATTGGTGAAGTCAACCCGGAAAGCAGAAAATGCCCGAAACTTTTCTCAGTGCGATTCACTTTTGCTGGGCGATAAATGCGGTGCTCATACATTTCCTTACGTGGAAGTTGGAAACAAATCAACCATTGTTGAACATGAAGCAACTACCAGTAAGATATCTGAAGACCAGTTATTCTATTGCCTGCAAAGAGGAATGGATATGGAATCTGCCATAGGACTAATTGTTAATGGCTATGCCAAGGAGGTATTAAATAAACTGCCTATGGAATTTGCCGTTGAAGCGCAAAAGCTTTTATCAATCAGCCTGGAAGGAAGCGTAGGTTAAAATATACTTATTATACTTCTCTTCTTAAATACACTGAAATTTATTTAAACCAATACACATGAAAACATTAGCTTTTAAATCCACAGTTGAGAACAATAAATTAACTGTTCCCGATGAATTGTTTGCCGAGATGAAAGACATGAACCACAAAGATGTTCGTGTTATATTAATGATGGAAGAGGCCGGTGAGTTTGATGAACAAGCTTTTAATGAATTTGCAAGTTTGTTCTTCACCAAATATGCCAAAAATATTGAATCTTTTAAAAAACTGATTGAACAATTAAAAGAATAAAATAATGCTTAGTATTAAAAATCTAAAGGTTTCCATACAGGGAAAAACCATATTAAAGGACTTTAATCTTGATGTAAAACAAGGTGAAGTGCATGCCATTATGGGCCCTAACGGTACAGGTAAAAGCACACTTGCATCTGTAATTGCAGGACGCGATTTGTTTGATGTTGATGCGGGTACCATAACATACATGGGCAATGATTTACTCGAAATGGAACCCGAAATCAGGGCACGTGAAGGAATTTTCCTGGGATTTCAATATCCTGTTGAAATACCTGGTGTAAGTATGGCAAATTTCCTGCGCACTGCAATAAATGAAAGAAGGAAATACCATGGGTTGGAGCCCCTGAGTGGTGCAGAATTTCTCAAGCTTATGGAAAACCGTAAAAAGCTTGTTGATATTCACTCCAAGCTTACAAACCGCTCTGTTAACGAAGGTTTTTCCGGTGGAGAAAAGAAAAAGAATGAGATTTTTCAGATGGCTATGCTTGAGCCAAAACTGGCAATTCTTGATGAAACCGATTCAGGGCTTGATATTGATGCCCTTAAAGTAGTAGCGAATGGAGTTAACAAATTGAGAAGCCCTGAAAATTCAACCATTATTATTACCCACTACCAAAGATTGCTGGATTATATTATTCCCGATCACGTACATGTACTTTTTGACGGACGTATTGTGAAAAGTGGGGGTAAGGAACTGGCCATTGAACTGGAAGATAAAGGTTATGAATGGATAAGGAAAGAGGCCGGCGTACAGGAAACTATCTGATTTATATAATTTGATTTGTAGATTATGCAAAATAGTATTACTGAAAATATATCAACTGAACAACGGATGCATGACCTTTTCAGAGAAAACTTTGAACTGATAAAAGGCAATGATCCGGAAAATATTACTCAATTAAGGGAAGCAGCTATTGAAAAGGTTCTGAGTGCTGGTTTTCCCGATCTTACAACCGAAAACTGGAGATTCACTGATCTTGAACCCCTGCTGAGGTCGACTTATGAATTTGATTTTAGCAATCAAAGCAGACCATTTGATATTGATAAAATATTCACCTGCGATGTATATGATTTGGATACATTTAGTGTTACTCTTCTCAATGGTTGGTTTGTTTACAAAAATGCCCCGCTTACAAAACTTAAAAATGGTACTATCATAGGCAGCCTTTCCAAAGCAATGGAGGTATATCCTGAGTTGGTGAGCAAATATTTAGGAACCATTGCACCAATGGATCAACCGGGATTAACTGCATTGAATACAGCTTTTTTCCAGGATGGTTTATTCATTTACGTACCCCGCGAAGTAATACTTGATAAGCCAATTCAACTTATTAATATTGTAAATTCTGAAAGCTCTGTTCTTTTGCAGCCCCGTCATCTTATTATTCAGGAGGAAAACAGTAAACTTACCCTTGTTCATTGCGATCATTCACTCACACACAATATAAGCTTTACAAACAGTGTCTCAGAAGCATTTCTTTCTAAAAATGCTGTACTTGATTTTTATAAGATTCAGAATAAAGGACATAATTCTGCTGTAATCAACAGCAACTTTTTTAATCAGAAAAGCAGCAGTCGGGTTACTACCAGTGTCCTCACACTTAACGGCGGATTCACCAAAAATATAATCAAATCGGTTTTAAAGGAATCGGATAGCGTTGCAACCCATAACGGGCTTTATCTTGTTGATAGCAACCAACACGTGGATAATCAGATTGAAGTTGATCATGCTGCTCCCAATTGCACCAGTGAGCAATTGTACAAAGGTATATTGGATGATGAGGCTACCGCTGTATTTAACGGTAAGATCATGGTCAGGCGCGATGCACAAAAAACTTTGGCTTACCAGAATAATAAAAATATACTCCTTACCGATGATGCTAAAGCAAATGCGCAGCCTCAGCTTGAGATTTATGCTGATGATGTAAAATGCAGTCATGGGGCAACAGTAGGTCAGCTTGATCAGGAAGCCATGTTTTACCTCCGTTCAAGGGGTTTGAATGAACGATCAGCCAGACGGTTGCTGATGTACGCTTTTGCAGCTGAAGTTGTAAGGCGAATTAGTATTGATGCTCTCAGGGAAAGAATAGACCATCTGGTAGATAAACGTCTGAAAGGTGAACTTTCCATCTGCGATCAGTGTATGTTGCATTGCAACAGCAAAGAACCCACTGTATTTAATATCGATGTAAGTAAACTATAGAAGTTATTGTTTTGTGAGTTCATATATCTGCTGAGTTTTTACAAATAACTTAATACCAAAATGAATAATGCCTTTTAATATAGAACAGCTAAGAAGAGAATTTCCTGCCTTACATCAGGAGGTTAATAAACGCCCCCTGGTTTATTTTGATAATGCCGCTACCACCCAGAAGCCTAAAGCGGTAATTGAAAGGTTAACTCAATATTATAACTCAGAAAACAGCAATATCCATCGCGGAGCTCATTATCTAAGCTCAATGGCAACCGAAGCTTATGAAGAAGCCCGTAAAACAGTGCAGATGTTCATCAATGCTGCGTTCAGTCATGAAATAATATTTACACGGGGCACTACCGAAGCCATTAATCTTGTAGCTTTTTCTTTTGGAAAAAAATATCTTAAAAAAGGTGATGAGGTAGTTATTTCGGCCATGGAGCACCATTCCAATATTGTTCCATGGCAAATGGCCTGCGAAGATCATGGAGCTGTTCTTAAGGTAATTCCCATGGATAAGCAGGGTGTGCTGGATATGGATGCATATAAAAAGATGCTGAATGCCAAAACAAGGATTGTTGCCGTTATGCATGTCAGCAATGCGCTTGGTACTATAAATCCCGTTAAAGAAATTATTGACATTGCACACGAAAAAGACATTCCGGTTTTGATTGACGGGGCACAGGCTCTTTCTCACATGAAAGTAGATGTACAGCAGCTTGATGCCGACTTTTATTGTTTCTCGGGCCATAAGATTTATGGTCCTATGGGTGTTGGTGTTCTTTATGGTAAGGAAGAATGGTTAAACCAGTTACCACCTTACCAGGGTGGGGGAGAAATGATTAAAGAGGTTTCTTTTGAAAAAACTACCTACAATGAACTCCCTTTCAAGTTTGAAGCCGGTACACCCAACGTTGGTGATGTACTTGGTATGGAAGCTGCGATAAGGTTTTTATCTTATTTGCGATTTGATGAAATAGCCGGTCATGAAACTGAACTGCTTGAATACGGAACGCAAAGATTAGCTGAATTAGATAATATCAGGTTTATAGGAACAGCACCCCAAAAAACATCTGTAATTTCATTTATTTTTAACGATATCCATCCGTATGATACGGGTACAATCCTCGATAAGTTAGGTATTGCTGTTCGAACAGGCCACCATTGTGCTCAGCCGGTGATGGATTTTTTCGAGGTTCCCGGAACCGTAAGGGTTTCTTTCGGGGTTTACAATTCAAAGCAGGAGATTGATAAACTTATTGAAGGACTGGGAACTGTGAGAGAAATGTTTGGTTAAATCAAATCTTTATATATCCTACCATGGAAAATACTCCGAAGTACTCCAGGATCAGGAGGCCGTTTCTTATTAAGCCTTTCCAAAAGCCCTCCGGGGTATATAATTTCCGCAAAATATTCAAACCCCATTGGTTTCAGGGTAACCAGGAAGATAGAAATTACTTTGAAGGCTGGTACTTTAAAAATGTAAGTGCCGATGAGCAACATTGCTGGGCGTTTATTCCGGGCATTTCTTTAAACAAAGACGATTCACATGCATTTGTTCAGGCAATTAACGGAAATACAGGTGAAACTTTTTATTTCAGTTTCCCTACTGATGAGTTTGCTTTTTCTGATGACAAATTTGAAGTGTGGGTCGGAAAGAATTACTTTTCATCTGAAAAAATTTACATTGATCTGGATGATGGCACTCATCGTTTTCAGGCTGAGATCCTTTTTGAAGGAATTACCGGATTTCCTGTAAGTTTTTCCCGGCCCGGTATAATGGGGTGGTATCGCTATGTCCCTTTTATGGAATGCTACCATGGAGTAGTAAGTATGGATCATAATTTACGTGGTTACATCAGGCACAATGATCAGAATATGGATTTTTCCGGCGGACGCGGTTATATTGAAAAAGACTGGGGTTCTTCCATGCCGGAAGCCTGGATATGGATACAAACCAATCATTTTGAAAAACCAGGTACTTCTTTCATGCTTTCAGTGGCACGTATACCATGGATAGGAAGCACATTTACGGGCTTTCTGGGGTTCTTCCTGCACGAGAATAAACTTATAAACTTTGCTACATATACCGGTGCTGAAATTACTGATCTTACCTATACTGATCGTGAAGCTCACATTACAATCAAAGGCAGCAAATATGAAATTCATGTTCAAGGTGTAAAAGCCGAACATCATGTTGAACGCACAAACAAAGGCGGACTAAAAGCTCCTGTATTTGGAAACATGGACAGGGTAATACATGAAAATCTTGATGCTGAGATTCATATCAGGATCGCTGACCTGGATGGTAAAGAAGTTTTTAATGGCACCGGCCGGTATGCAGGTCTTGAATTTATTGGCAATCTGGAATTGTTAAAGCTTTAGAATAATTCATGTCTGTTATTAAAACGCTACCAGGTTAATCCGGTAAAAAACACATTTGTATTAGGTTTCGATCATTTATTACTTTGATTTCAAAGCATTTAATTATATGGAATTTGACAGCAAAGCAGAATCATGGGATAAGGATACTGTTAAAATTGAGAGGGCAAAAAAATTTGCAGAAAATATAGTTATTTCCCTGCCTGAAAATGACAATTTGCTAGCTATGGAGTTTGGCAGCGGAACAGGCCAGGTAAGTTTGTTTCTACATAAGCATTTTAAACATATTTACCTGGTTGACAACTCAGAGGGCATGATAAAAGTGTTGGAGAAAAATATTCGCGAGAAGAGTATTAGCAATATGAAAGCTATACATAAAAATATATTGGAAGAGGATGTGAATATTGATCAGTTGGATGTAATTTATACCCTTATGACGCTTCATCACATTGAAGAAGTTGACAGGATACTGGAGATCTTCAATAAGCTCATGAAACCTGGTGCTTATCTTTTTATAGGTGACCTTGAAAAAGAAGATGGTAGTTTTCATGATCATTCGCAAAATTTTAAAGGCCATCATGGATTTTATAAGGAAGAATTAGGTTCTTTGCTGGAAGCCAAAGGTTTTCGGCTAATGGGATACCGTAACTTTTTTCATCTCACAAAAAAGTTTGAAGACGGAAGCTCGAAAGATTTTCCACTTTTTTTTATGGCAGCAAAGAAGAAATGAAAATATGCCTGAAAATGAACTGATAACTGCTTTTACTTTTTCACAGAGGCAGCAAATTCATCCGATATATAGTTATCGAAGCTTTTACAAATATTGGCAGAAAATTCTTGTCCATAAAAAATTATATTTCCCCAATCTTTAGCAGTAACTTCCTGAATATTTAAACGGGTTACTTTGTTTTTTACCAGACCATAAATAAGACCGGCATTGAAATTATCACCTGCACCAATGGTACTTACCACATTGATTTTTTTTACAGGATATTCTTCATAAAAGGCATCGGTTAAGATTTCAACTTTTTCTGAGCTTCGGGTCATGATCAGAAATTTCTCTGTTGCTTGCAGGTGCTCTTTAAAACCATGTAATGAATTTATATTAAAGATGATATTGATATCTTCATCACTTGCCCTGATAATATTTGCCTGTTGCATATTTTCCAGTATGAAAGGTTTGAGTTTTTCCAGTTCATGTGCATGCGCCTTTCTGAAATTATGGTCATAAACAATTAAACTGCCGACATCTTTAGCAGCTTTTACAATTTCCATTATTTTTTCTCTGATACGCGGATCAATACCAAAATAAGAACCGAATAACAATATATCGTCCGAACTAAATTCGGGCATCTCTATCTGTAATCTTTTTTTAGGATAGGGTTTGTAGAAATCATATGCCGCATCTCCTTTTTTATCTAAAAAGGCCATAGCCAAAGGAGTTTTTCCTTCTTTATACACATGCACGTTTCGGGTATTTACACCATTGTTTTGCAAAAAATCAAGGATGATATTCCCTGTTTGATCTTCTCCGATTTCTGTGATGAGAGATATATCAATCCCTGTTTTTCCCAATGAAACAGAACTGTTGAGCATTGCCCCGCCAGGTTTTGCTGCTTTAACCTGGTTTCCGTAAAAAATGATATCGAGCGGCGACTCTCCGATCGCAAAAACTTTTTGTTTCATAATATGCCAGGGTTATTCTTTTTCTTACACAAAGGTAGAGCAAATAAAGGTTTTTTTCCTGTTGATTTGTTAATTGAAAGATTCGGAAGTATTTTTACCCCGCCAACAACAAATTACCGGTTACAGGGTTTTTGAAGAAATACAGGTAATATTTTAGTGAAAAAAATCAAAACAATGATAAAGCATAAGCTATTTTTGACATTATTCCTTAATGTAGTAATCCTTAATATTTCCTTTGGAAATAATGATGATTTAAAGAAAACACTTCAAGATCATTTACGAATTCTTACTTCTGATTCATTGCAGGGAAGGGGTTTGGGAACGGAGGGTGGCATAAGAGCCAGATCTTATATTGTTGAACAATTTCGTGATGCAGGTATTGAGCCTGTTTATGATGATTTTTTGCAGCATTTCAGCTTCAGACAGAATCTTGCCTGGATAAATGCATCCAATATTGTTGGAAAAATAGAAGGAAGCGATCCCGGGCTTAAAGATGAATATATAGTTATTGGTGCACATTATGATCATTTGGGGTATGATATTTCAGATGGGGAGAAACGTATCTTTCCGGGTGCTGACGACAATGCTTCGGGTGTTGCAGCCATAATTGAGCTGGGAAAATATTTTTCCCAAAATCCGGACCTGCTCGGCAGAAGTTTGCTTATTGTTGCATTTGATGCTGAAGAAAGCGGATTACTTGGGTCGAAACATTTTGTGGAAAACAGTCCGGTGCCCATTGAAAAAATTAAGCTCATGTTCAGTTTCGATATGGTTGGTATGTATGATGCAAACAATGGCTTGCATCTCCGGGGAATGGCATCATTGGAAAACGGCGATGTATTGGCGGCAAGCCATGCAGAAGAATATAATATCCGTTTGAAACAAACGGGAAGTGATATTGAAAGAAGAACGGATACTGAGCCCTTTGGACGTAATGGGATACCTGCTGTGCACGTTTTTACAGGCCAGAAATCACCATACCATAAACCTGAAGACCAGTATCATTTACTGGATTATGAAGGTATGGTTGTTATTCACAATTTTATGACAGGATTTTTGAGTAACTTATCCGCTGAAACTCAACTCCATCAGGCCTCATCGCTTATTGCTTCGGTTTCAGATGAAAGTGGTCTGGTGGGAAGAAGACCTTCTACAGGCTTTCTGCTCAATACAGGGCATGGGTTTCATCGTTATCCGGATGAATTTTTTAAAGCAAAACCACTGTTGAGTGTTTCAACAGGTTTGTATTTTAACCTGCCCTTGTCAAACCTCTTCGGGCTTCAACTCGAAACCCTTTACGATCTTAACAGAAGCCAGACATCTGGCGGAAATTTTCATCGGCAATCCTTTACAGTGCCTTTAAATATTCAGTTTGGAACCCCTGATGTGCAGGGTCAGGATATTCATTTGTTCTTATTTTCAGGTCCCTATTACCGATATTCCTTTTCGGGTGAAAGTGCAGGAACTGAGATGGATTTTGATGAAGTTTACCGAAGTGATGAATGGGGGTATAGCATTGGTGCAGGGCTGAATATATTTGGATTTTTCATGGGTTATACGAGCCGAAGGGCTGTTACCAATCTTTTGTTGGATGATGAAAACAAGATTATGGATTCTAACGGGTATTTTTCTATAGGATACCGGTTTTAATGATTTTAAAAAGTAAAATAATCTAATAGTTTCAGTGTGCATATTTGCAGTAAAATGAAGCAATTCTCTTATGCTTTAATTTCCCGGGTTTGTTCCGGAATAATTTTCATTCTGTTTATTTCTGCCGCTGATTATGTGTTTGCAGAAGAAATCCATGGACGTGTTACCGATGCTGATACAGGCGATGCTTTGGCATTTGTAAATATATTGGTTGAAGGCACACAGAGGGGTACAATGACTGATATTGACGGATATTTTACCCTTAATACACGGGAAGGAGAATCAAGGTTGCAACTTTCACATGTGGGATACTTTACTAAAGTTTACGAAATTTCCCCGGATATTGACTTCCATCATATTAATATGAGAAGCAAACCTTATGAATTGAAAGAAGTTTTGGTTTTATCAGGCGATAATCCTGCCCACCGCATCATCAGTAATGCCATAGATCATCGAAAACAAAACAATCCAGAGCGCCTGACATCATTCTCATATACGAGTTATAATAAAATAACCGGAACCCTTGACCGTAACTTTTACCTGGATCGTTTTCAAATCTCTGGAGATTCAATCGATTACCGATTGGCTGAAACCCTTGAAGAAAGACATTTATTTTTAATGGAATCGGTTACTGAAAGGACGTTTCGCTTTCCAAATCTGGATAATGAAAAGGTTATTGCAAACCGGGTTTCGGGACTGCAAAATCCCTTATTTACAATGCTTGCCACCGAGCTTCAGTCTTTTTCATTTTACGATAATTATATTACCCTGATGGGCAACGATTTTTTAAGTCCATTAAACCGTTCAGCCTTCAGTCGCTATTTTTATCAACTTGAAGATACACTTTATCAAAAGATGGATTCTGTATTTGTAATAAGCTATAAACCGCAACCAGGAAGCAATTTTACAGGGCTTAAGGGTATTTTGTATATCAATAATGATGGCTGGGCTATACAAAACGTAATTGCCCATACGCCTGAAAATGCCGATGGCGGGCTTAGTTTCAGAATACAACAGAAGTATGACAAGCCCGGCGGTAAGCATTGGTTTCCGGTACAACTAAATAC
>JBHEOF010000018.1:0-27148 GCA_046261715.1 Bacteroidales bacterium | reverse complement strand
ACTAAATACCGATATAGAATCATTGCAACCTGCTTCAGGTGCATCGTCAGGGTTTTTACCTATCATGATTCAGGGCAGGAGTTATTTAACAGATATTTCCATAAACCATCCTTTGAGCCGGAGCGACTTTTCTGTATTTGCCATTGACTTTGACCCCGGTGCAAATGAAATAAATCAGGCCCAATGGAAGGATTATCGGTCCGACACACTTTCCGCTATAGAGAAAAATACCTATGTTTTTATGGATAGCCTGGGCATGGAACATAACTTTGAAAGATTGTTGAATTCAGTTGAACCCCTTGTTTTTGGCGAACTACCAATTGGGAAACTAAATCTTATCCTTAATGATGTATATCGTATCAATAGTCACGAGGGCCATCGTATTGGTATTGGCTTGCAAACCAACCGAAGATTTTCAAACCGGTTTGCCCTGGGAGGCTACTATGCATGGGGAACCCGCGATAAGCAAAGTAAATATGGTTATTTTGGCGAAATAATAATCCACAAAAACTACGATCTGAAATTAGGAGGTGCTTTTAGCCTTGATGTGAAAGAACGTGGAACACCTGCTTTCAGGGAAATAGGTTTTTCTTTTGTAAATGATCTTATACAAAATTATTACTCGAATGTCAGAGATTTGAATCGCGAAACTAAATTGTATTTGAGTTTCAGGATCTGGCAAGGATTCTTACAAGGACAGATTTCAGCAAGCCGTGGAAAAACCTCGTGGAATGATGCCTATTATTTTGTAGCACCAAATAATGATGTGGGTTACCGGCAATTTATGTATTCCGAAGCTGCATTGAGATTGCGATTTTCCTATGGAGAAACTCTTATGAATACACCACTTCGGATTATGCAGTTACCATCGCGATTTCCGGTAGTATACTTTAATGCAATTAAAGGGTTTGACAATATTGCCGGAGGAGAATTTGATTATTTGAAATTGGAAAGCAAAATTGATATCAATTATCCCATACCATTACTGGGAGATCAAAGATGGATAGTTGAAGCCGGATGGGCTGATCGGGCCAATGTTCCCTGGTCTTTGCTTTATACGGCAAGTGCTGCTGATCGCAGGGGTTTGCTGGCCTCTCCTTTTAATTTCGGCACTATGAGTTTAAATGAATTTATGGCAGATCGCTATCTTGCAGTCTTTTTTCAGCATAATTTTCAAGGCTTACTGTTTCGTACATCTTCGTGGCAACCCGAGTTAGTGCTTATTACCAATGTTGGATGGGGTAGCATCAGAAGTACCAGCAATCATATATATACAGGTTTTCAAAGTTGGGAAAAAGGATTTTTTGAATCGGGTTTTGCTATCAACAAGATCTTTCCACAAAGATGGGTAAGGAATATTATTCTTGGATTCAGTCCGGGAGTAGAATTTCTTTACCGATATGGACCTTACAGTTTTGACAAAACCTCAGAAAACCTTTCTGTTAAAATCAGCCTTGTTTTTTCACTTTAAACAGTGATAAATTAAGATATAAAAAATTTTTCTTACATATAATAAGCAGCGGTTCATTTAAGCAGAATAAAAGATGTGGTATTGCGGAGTCAGACGTAAGTTATTAACAAAAGAACTTTATTTATAAAAATACCAACAGAGTTTTACAGCTACAAAATATATCGATTTAAATAAAAAAAAAATTAATTCATATTTAATAATTTCGAATTTTATTTCAGCTGGTTTATTATTCTATAAAAGATTTGCCAGTGAAATCAAGGGTATTATGTGAAAAACTCTAAATTTGGAACTGTTTTTCATTATTATGATTAAGCTGCATAAAATAACATTAGCCTTTCCTGACAAAAGGGAAGAACAACTTTATCAAAGAGCTTTTTTTGAAGAATCACTCCCAATTACCAGGGCTGCTGTTCTTCTTGCTGCATTTTTGTATGGTTTTTTCGGGTTATTGGATACTGTATTTGTTGCCGAATATTTGCGGACCTTTCTCATCATTCGTTTTGGTATAGTTGTGCCAATTCTTTTTGTAATAATAATTGGTTCCTTTACTGACAAATTTTTTCGGGTTTGGCAGCAGCTATTATTTATTGCATTTTTACTTACTGGGGGCGGTATAACCTACATGATTGCATTGAGCCCCGAAAATTGGTCATACTACGGAGGTTTGATGTTGATTTTCTCTGTGGGTTATTTCTTTGCCAGATTAAGGTTTATTTATGCAACCTTAGGAGGCTGGCTGAATCTTGTTTTATTTAACCTGCTAATGTATTTTATAGCAGATATACAAACCCAGATATTCATTGCTTTTAACTTTTTCTTTGTTTCTGCAAACCTTATAGGTATGTTTGGTTCATATTACTTTGAGCTATCCGGACGCAGAAATTTTTATTTATCCCGCCAGTTAGATCAAAAACAAAAAGACCTTGAGCAGATAAATCTGGATTTGGAAACGGCCGTAGAAAGCCGCACACAGGAACTTAAGGAAAGTGAAGAAAAGTATCGCTTGATTTTTGAACGTTCCCCTCTGGGTGTATTTCATTTTAATGACAAATGGATAATAACTGAGAGTAATGATCAGTTTGCAAATATAATAGGCTTACATCGCGGTATTGTTGAAGGAATGAACCTGAAGGAGCTATCCGACAAAAGGATCATAGAAGCTGTTGGCAAAGTCTTAAAGGGCCATAAAGCCGCATTTGAAGGTAAATACAAGCCAAAAGGTAAAGGAAGGATTACTCCGGTTCGGATTCTTTTTGCTCCAATTAAAACCGAATTGAATAAGTCTAGCGGAGGGATCGGACTTGTGGAAGATAGAAGCGAATTTCTTGAAAAACAACAATTGGAAAAACAAATTGCAGTTGCCAAGGAGTCCGTTCAATTTAAGCAGAAATTTCTGGCTAATATGAGTCATGAGATCCGAACACCGCTTACAGGTATTATTGGTATGATAGATATCCTTTCTCAAACCAGGTTGAATAAGGAACAAAAAGAATATTTCGGAACATTAAAGCTTACAAGTGAAAATTTGAGGGAAATAATTAATCAAATTCTCGATTACTCAAAGATTGAAGCAGGCAGAGTAAGTATACGACCCAGGGGGTTTAATTTTTATGAGCTCATTAACAATGCTCAAAAACTTTATGAAAATCTTTGTCCTCCAGGTGTAAGTCTTAATGTGTACATTGATCCTCAGATTCCTGAATACATCAAAGCTGATGATCATCGTGTATCGCAAATTATAAATAACCTGTTAAACAATGCCATAAAATTTACAAAGGAAGGAACCATTGATCTTTTTGCAATGCCCGAAAAGTGGCTATCCGATGGTGCTTTGCTTTTACGTATTGAAGTTTCTGATACCGGAGAGGGAATACAAACCGAGAAACTTAACAAACTCTTTAAACCTTTTAGTCAGCTTGAAGGTACCGAAAATCAATATTTTGAAGGTACCGGGTTGGGTTTGTCTATTGCCAAGGAACTTACTGATCTTATGGGGGGTAATATTGGTGTAATGAGCGAACAAGGGCATGGCAGCACTTTCTGGTTTAATTTCAAAGCCGAAAAGGTATCAAGGGAGGATGCCAAGAAAAGTATTAATCTTTCCGCCCTCAATGATACCGGCCCCCTTAGTATTATGTATGCCGAAGACAAGCTTGTGAATCAAAAAGTGGTAAATATTATGCTTACTTCTTTGGGGCACAAGGTTACCCTGGTAAAAAACGGACAGGAAGCAGTTGAAAAATTTGAATCTGGCAGTTTTGACCTTATTCTTATGGATATTCAGATGCCAGTTATGGATGGTGTTACGGCAACAAAAAAACTGAAATCCAGGTATGATGATTTACCACCTATTGTAGGCCTCAGCGCCAATGCTTTTGAAGGCGATAAGGAGAAATATTTAAGTCTGGGTTTGGATGAATACCTTACCAAGCCTGTTAAAAAAGAAGATTTTATGTTACTTTTGCATAAATTGTCAATTAAATAGTTAATTTTAAAAACTATTTATACTTCTTGTTTCCTTATTAAATATTTTTCTAAAGTGAGTGCTTACATCGTAAAAATAAAAGAAATCCTCGCACAGAAGGGGCCTTTGGTCGAAGAGTTTGGTGACATTATTAATACGGTAGAGCAACTATCTACCCCGGAACAAATAGAGGAAATCAGAGAATTGATGGAACCTGTTTATAAATCAGATACCATTATTGGCCATTGTTACAATAAACCTTTGGGTTATAGTGGGGATTACCAGATTATTGAAAAAATCTACAAATACCACAGAAATTATGATTTTATTAAATGGGATGAGTTTTTTCATTGTATGCCTGCAGCGGTTGCTGTTATTAACCGAAAAGAATTAGCAGTTCGCCTTTTAAGGAACCTAAACGCAAAGGTCAAGCACTCGGGGGCCAAAGTGCTTATACTGGGTAGTGGACCTGCCAGCGAAGTAAATGAATATTTTCAGTCAGTTACGCAAAACAACCTGGTTTTTGATCTTGTTGACTTTGATCAGCGAGCCATAGAATATGCGATGGCTAAAAACCAGAAATATCTTGAATATCTTACCTTTCACAACAAAAATGTTTTAAGATATTCTCCTGATAGTTCTTATGATTTGATTTGGAGTGCGGGTTTATTTGATTATTTTCAGGACAACCTGTTTGTAAGGTTATTAAGGAGATTTTCATTTTATTTAAAAGATGAAGGTGAAATGATTATTGGAAATTTCAATGTTAATAATCCTTCCAAAAAGATTATGGAAATATTGGGGGACTGGTATCTGTACCACAGATCAAAACAACAATTGATAGGATTTGCAAAGGAAGCCGGAATTCCTGATGATAAAATTGAGGTATTCAGCGAACCCCTGAAAATTAATCTATTCATGCGATTAAAGAAGCCTGCAGAAACAAAATTGTGCCAGGATTAAAACGCACTTCTTCCGAATACTAATTTCATTTTTCATATCTTTTAAAAAGACTGGATTAAACCATTCAGTTTTCGGGATATTTTATATAATTTTTTATATAATTCACAGATTCAGCAGCAGAATAGAGAGTCAGATTGATGATTTAAAACAATTTTTTAAAAAAACTTCATTACCGCAGCAGGATGAAAAACCCGTGATCGAACTTATAAACGGTGAAATACCCCAAACCCTTTCTTATATTTCTAATAACGTTAGAAAAATGGATAACCTTATCAACGGATTGTTAAGTATATCCAGAACGGGCAGGGTGAAAATGATGATAAGAAAAGTAAACCTGGGAGTGTTGATAAATAAGTTTATACAGTGGTATAGCTATCAGTTGGATGATATTGGTGCAGTTGTAAGAATTGGAGAAATTCCATCCTGTTTTGGCGATCCTGAACAATTGAATCAGTTGTTCTCAAACCTAATTGATAATGCTATCAAGTATCGCCGTCCGGGAATTCCCTTATCGCTCGAAATTTCAGGAGAAACCGAATATAGCAGTTCCACCGTTTATTGTTTCAACCGGGCAAGGGGATGAAAAGGTAGCGGTAGAAATGATGAAACTTGGTGCCAGAGATTATATTGTAAAAGATCTTTATTTTTTGTCAAAAATTCCGACAGTTTCTGAACAAATCATCCACGAAATACAGAAAGATAAAAAACTTAAAGAAGCAGAAGAAACCATTCGGATACGTGACAAAAAACTGATTGAGGAAAAACAGAAACTTGCCAATATTATAAAAGCTGCAAATGTAGGAACCTGGGAGTGGCATATACCTTCGGGCAAGCTGATCCTGAATGAAAGATGTGCTGAAATATCAGGTTATTCACTTGATGAAATAATACCCATTGATGTGGAGGGAGTTAAAAGATTTCTCCATCCTGAAGACCTGAAGATGTTTCGCAAAGCCATGAGAGATCATCTTAACGGCATAAAAGATTATTATGAAACGGAATTTCGTATATGGCAGGATTGGAAAGCTCCTTTTTTTAGGGATCAGGCATCGGACCAATGTAATCAAATTATAAACAAATGAATAGTTTGATTATTGAATTCTAATGATTATTTTTATATAAAAGAGGGAAAATTTAACAACATCAATAAAACCATGCAAAATCAGATTGAAATACTTTGGGTAGAAGACAATCCCTATTATGCTGAATTAACAATTAGAGCAATAAGGTAATACGAGCCATTAAATATTAATATGACCGAAAAATTAAAAATACTTATTGTTGAAGATCTTCTTACAGATTATGAGCTTGCTGTTTTTGAAATTGAAAAAGCAGGTATAACTGTTGAAAGTATAAGGGTAGATACAGAAGAAGAGTTTCGGCGTGCTTTACAATCTTTTGATCCTCAAATTGTTATTTCGGATTATTCCATGTCGTCTTTTGATGCTGATAAGGCATTAAAAATATCACTTGAACATAATCCATATCTTCCTTTTATTATATTAGCTGGTTCTATCAATGAAGAAACTGCTGTAAATTGTCTTAAATCAGGAGCTACAGATTATGTACTTAAGGAAAGAATAAAAAGATTGCCGTACGCCGTTAAAGAAGCTATGGCCCGAAATCAGGTACAGGTCCAACGAGAGCAATATCTTTCCAAACTAAAAGAAAGTGAAAACAGGCTTAAGCAAGCACATAAGATTGCAAGCATCGGAAGTTGGGAGTTTAATTTCGATACCGGGCTGGTTTCAGCATCAGAGGAAGCAAAGGAAATTTATGGTATTGATCAGGATCAGATACCGATCAAAGAAATACAGGCAATGGCTATCGGTCAATACAGGCCCATGCTTGATCGTGCAATAAAAGAACATATTGAAACAGGGAGACCATATGATGTTAAATTTCGCATACAACGGGCCAAAGATGGTGAAACCAGGTATGTACATTCCATGGCAGAGTATAACAGGGATACTAACTGCCTTGTCGGTATTATAACTGATATTACCGAAAAAAAGACCAATGAGTTTTTAAGGCAAGAGATTATGCTTGCCAGAGAATCGACAAATATCAAGAGAGATTTTCTAGCGCAAATGAGTCATGAAATAAGAACCCCTCTTACGGCAATTGAAGGAATTGCTGAATTGATGGAGAAAAGTACTCTCAATGAAGTGCAGAAAGATTATATGGAGACCTTGCACTTTTCAGTTGAAAGTTTAAAAAACATTATCAATGAAGTGCTTGATTTTTCTAAAATTGAAGCCGGTAAAATAGTTATTTCCCCTGTATCTTTCCGTACACTTGAAATACCTGAAAAAACCGGGAAATTCTTTCATAGTATATGCAAAAAGCCCTTAAGATTCAAAGCAGAAGGGTTTGAAAATTTGCCTGAGTTTATTGTTGCCGATAAACAGCGAATATTTCAAATTATAACCAATCTTTTATCCAATGCGGTTAAATATTGCTCAAAAGGTCTGGTTAAGTTAAGAGCAGCAGTTGATCAGAATATCGGTGAAAATGAAATGCGAATAAAAATCGAAGTGATCGATGAGGGACCTGGAATTCATTCCGAATTAAAGAAGAATCTTTTCAAACCATTTTCGCAACTACACTCAGGTAATGATGATGTAGTTATTGAGGGCACAGGACTGGGTTTGTCAATTTGCAAGGAGCTTGCCGTTTTAATGGGTGGAGAAACCGGTGTAGAGTCGGAACACGGCAAAGGAAGTTGTTTTTGGTTTACATTTACAGCCCAAACCGGTAAATTGACTGAAGCAAAGGATGATGCAGCACAGAAAGGAAAATTATCAAAAAGATCATTAAAAATCTTGCTTGCAGAAGATAAAGAGGTCAATAAAAAGGTTATTTCGCTTATGTTAAGCTCATTAGGGCATGATGTAGTTGCTGTTGAAAATGGACTGGAAGCATTTAATATGTGTAAAAAAGTTAATTTCGACCTTGTTCTTATGGATGTGCAAATGCCGGTAATGGATGGGATTGAAGCTACACAAAAAATCATTTCTGAATGTGCTGATCATCCCCCTGTAGTTGGTTTAAGTGCCAATGCAATGGAACATGAAAGGAAGAAATACATTCAGGCAGGCATGGCTGATTATATTATTAAGCCCTTTAAAACAGATGATATTGTTAAGGTTATTGAAAAACTGAAAATTTAAACCTCTCCGGTATATCGGAAGATACTTTCCTTTCAATTAAAATATGGAAAACAATAGAAAAATATATACTCTTTCAGATTTGGGAAAGAGCTTACGTTCTGTTATTGAAAGGGCATATTCATCAACCTACTGGATCAAGGCAGAAATAGCAAAGCTGAATTACTATCCTCGCAGTGGTCATTGCTACCCCGAATTGGTTGAAAAGACAGGAAATCTTGTCCTGGCCCAGATGCGTGCTATGATCTGGGCGGCAGATTACAGCAGGATCAACAAACAATTCCTTGATGTTACCGGTGATAGCCTGAAGGAGGGGATGTCGATACTCTTCAGGGCATCGGTTAATTATCACCCTGTGTATGGTTTTTCTTTGCATATTCATGAAATAGAACCGGCTTTTACTTTAGGTGAGATGGCATTGGAAAAAACGGCTACCATTACAAGATTAAAAAAAGAAGGTATATTCCACAAAAATAAAGAACTTGTTTTGCCACTCCTGCCTAAAAGGGTGGCTGTTATATCAGTTGAAACAAGCAAAGGATATCATGATTTTCTTAATATCATCAAGTCAAAAAACGAACAATATCATATCTGGCACTTTCTTTTTCCTTCTGTTTTGCAAGGCGAAAAAGCAGTTGAGGGTATTATTTCGCAATTGCGCATCATAAAAAAGCTTACTTCACGATTTGATATTGTTGCTTTGATAAGAGGAGGGGGTGGAGACATTGGACTGAGTTGTTATGACGATTATAAACTGGCAGCAGAGGTAGCTGATTTTCCTTTACCTGTAATTACCGGAATTGGTCATTCAACAAATGAAACCGTTGCAGAAATGGTTTCCTGGAGTAATAAAATAACCCCTACAGATGTTGCTTACTTTATATTTGAGAAGTTTATTGATTTTGAAAATAGAATAGATAATTGTGCCCGTTCAGTCAAATCAGATGGAGCCGCATTTGTTAACAGGGAACAAAAGAAACTTGGATTTTTATCAGCTGGTTTGGTGCAATCGGCAAACCATTTAACAAACCGGCACAACGTTTTTATTAATAGTGCAGCTGGTTTGCTGGTACAGGAAACAAAAAATCTCCTGACAACAGGAAAACAGAAAGTTAACAACCTGTCTATGCAGGTTTTAGCTACACCTAAACAAATAATGTTCAAAGAGATATGTGATATGGATAATCGTATTTTTTGTTTTAAAGCTGCTGTAAAAACAAAACTAGTCAACGAATCAAATCATATCGCAGTATTGGAAAACAAAACCCGTTTGCTTGATCCGCAAAACATACTTAAACGGGGCTACTCCATTACCCGGGTCGGTGATAAGGTTATTCGTGATGCATCTGAACTAAAAAAAGGCGATATCATAAAAACCCGGTTCTATAAAGGAGAAATTACATCTGAAGTAAAAAAGTAACATATTATTCAGTAGATTCTTTGCTGAATATCATTTATGTTTTGCATTTATGCTTACTCAGGTAAACGGTAATGAAATAATAATAAAAAAACCACTGCACGGTAATCCGGCAGTGGTTTTTTTAAAACTAAGAAGAGTTATTTATATTTCAAATTTTGAATCTTCCAGGTTACTGTCAATTTTAATTTCAACAATTTCCAGTTCCAGTGTTTGGGGTCCGGCTTGCTGTTCAATAAGGTGGGGAAATTTTAAAACTACAGGTTCTGTAGCTTTTTTCCCAAATAACCTGGCAAAGAATGAAGGTTTTTCGCCTTCTTTTATTACGATTTCACGGTAGTCAGAGATTTTTGCAGTTCCCTGTTCTGAATCCGTGCGGATCTTGTATCCGGTTTCCAAATCGTAATATTCGTATGTTTTCTGTCCTTGAGGAGTAAGAACCTCAATTTTATAAGCATCTTTGCCATCAACAGTTTCAATACCCACAAGAGATTTCTCAATACCGTAATCCTTATAGTTCATCTCAATATTCATGATGGCCTGCATTTTCATCATCTCAAACTCTTTGCCTTCAGTAAACTCCTGTTTGCCCATAGGGGATGTTATTACAGCTTTATTGCCATCAAAGAGCTGTGTTGACATAACGTTACCACCTAATGCAGTCTCAACCTTTAATTTATCAGGAGCTTTCTGATATGAAGTCATGGTAATTTCCATTCCCTGCACTGATGTTTTCATTACCTGGGTCATGTCATTTATGGAAGAGAAATGTTCTTTACCGCCAATTGCATCATAATATTTATTCACTACAGTTTCAACTGTTACTCCTGCAGGAACTTCAGCCATTTCAGCAGCTACCCATGGCCGGCCAAAAGCATCAAATAGCTCCACCTCACCTGTGGCACTGAATTTTCCTAAAGTGGGAACTACTTCTTCTTTGCTCCCCACAGCAATAACAATAGCATTATCGGGCTTAAGATATTTTGCGGCCATTTGCTGCACATCCTGAACGCTTACTGCAGCTAATTTTTCAAGATAGGTAGCATAATAATCTTCGGGCAGATCATACCTTTTGATGTTTAGGGCAAAATTGGCAATGGTTCTCGGACTTTCGAGTGAACGCGCAAATGAGCCGTTCATGAAATTCTTTACCAGTTGAAGGTCGGCTTCATCTACGGGCTCATCAATGAGCTGTTCCATCTCATACAGGATTTCAACAACAGTGCTGTCGGTAACACTGTTACGAACTTCTGTCTGGGCAACAAAACGACCCACCAGTTCATCTGTGGAAATGTTACTGCGTGCGCCATAAGTATACCCTTTGTCTTCACGAAGATTTTGCATTAAACGACCTGAGAAAACGCCACCACCAAGTATACTGTTCATTACACTAACTTTTATTGCATCTTCATGGCCGGGAGTGAGCACCACAGGATATGTAACGGCAACATTCGACTGGCTTGCACCAACTCTTTCAGCGAATAAAACTCTTCTTCCGGCAGGTGGTGTGGGGATCGCATAGTTATGCGATGGAACATTACCCTTCTCCCAGTTTCCGAAATACTGATCTATAAGTTGTTTTGCTTCGGTAACATCAATATCACCCACGATAACCATATAGGCAACATTGGGTTTAAAATATGTGTTATAATATTCTTTTAAAAGATCTACAGTAATATTATCAAGGTTTTCTTCAGTAGTAACTTCACCATAGGGGTGATCATTACCATATACCTGGGTAACTGAAAGATTGCGTAAAATGGAATTACCATCGGTGGGCACATTCTTTAGGCCTGTGCGTGATTGTGATAATCTGCGGTCCAGTTCCGCTTCAGGGAATGTGGGGTTGAGCAGTATGTCAGACATTAAATCAAGCAGTGTATGCTTATGACGCGTCAGAGAAGATGCAAACATTCCGGATGATCCGGTTGACAAATTAGCTCCGATAAAGTCGATTGCTTCGTCAATTTCCTGTTTTGTGCGGTTGGTAGTACCTTCGCGCATGAGCGAGCCTGCAAAGCTTACATAACCTTTGGCATCCTCTTCCAGTACAGGGTCAATATCTAAAGATAACTGAAAGGAAATAACAGGGATCTTCCTGTTTTCTACAACGATCACCTGAATGCCGTTATCGGTAGTAAAACTTTCAAATTCACCGAGTTGAACTACCGGAGCAGGACCTGGCTGGGGCCTCTGACTTCTGTCTAATTGTGCCTGAACCGTCAGCACCAGAAAAATACTGAATAATAAATATGATATTATCTTTTTCATATCTGTTTTTTTTATTCCCACGAGATTTAATCTCTGGAGTAATTTAAATTTTTGAATTTAATAAATATGTTGTTTTTTTAACTTTCCTGTTTGGGTAACCAGTAAATTACTACCCTGTTATCTTCTCTGAAGTATTCGCGGGCTACTCTGCGAATGTCTTCGATTGTAACATTCATATATCTTTCAAGTTCGGTATTTATGAGGTTAGCATCACCGTACAATGTATAATAGTTGGCCAGGTTAGTAGCTCTGCGGGCTATGGTAGTGTTACCATTCACAAACTGGCTTTCCACCTGATTTTTCAGTTTCTGAAGTTCTTCTTCTGTAATCAGTTCATTTCTTACTTTTTCCAGTTCTTCGTTTATAACAGCTTCAATTTCATGAAGCTCAACACCCATATTGGCCAGTGCAAATGTTAGGTTCACGCCAGGGTGCTCCAAACCAAAGGGGAATGATGCAACTTGCAGCGCCTTTTGCTCATCGTCAACCAGTCTGCGATATAAACGGCTGCTTTGCCCCTGTGATAGCAATGAGCCAAGCATCTCAACAGCGTAGAAATCAGGTGTACCTTGTGCAGGAATCATATATGCCTGAATAATGGCCGGAATTTGTACATTATCATAAACAGTATCACGTAATTCAGCTGTTCTGCGTGGTTCAGCATCTTTTAAGGGCCTGTGGAATTCCCCTGCACTTGATGGAATATCTCCAAAATATTTTTCAACCAGATCTTTGGTTTGATCGATATCAATATCACCTGTAACTATAAGCACTGCGTTATCGGGCACATAAAACATATCATGAAATGCCTTAATATCATCATCTGTTGCATTTCTGATATGCGAATCAGCTCCAAGAACATCTGTTTTATAAGCATGAGTCGTGAAGGCCCTGTCCATAGTTTCGGTAATGAGTCTGCCGTAAGGACGGTTATCACGGGTTTGCTTCATCTCTTCGGTAACCACATCCTTTTGGGTGGCAATACCGATAGAGTCAATTGCCGGGTGAAGCATACGCTCAGATTCCATCCACAGGCCTAGTTCCAGCTGATTAGATGGTAGTAAGATATAATAATTGGTTACATCATAACTTGTAAAAGCATTCAGGGAACCCCCTGCCTGCTCAACCAGTTCTGAAAATTCACCTCGTTCAATATGCTTTGTACCTTCAAACATCAGGTGCTCAAAGAAGTGTGTAAAACCGGTACGTTCAGGATGTTCATTTTTTGCTCCCACATGATACATAATATTTACAACCACATTGGGTGTGGTATTGTCGTGGTGTAAAATAACGTGCAATCCATTGTCGAGAGTATACTCCGTAAATTCAATTTTTGGAGTGTTGCTGAATGCTAAACCGCTTGACAGCAAAAAAAGCAACGATAAGAATAACTTTACATTCAATTTCATGTTTGATGATTTTTAATTAATAATTTGATTTTATAGAAAGAAAATTTGATTTAATATGACAATAGCAATAAGTGTGATTTTTTAAATAAGAATTACAAGAGAACGGATAAAAATGAGTTAAATTTCTTTAATAAATTAAATCGAGATCGAGATCATTCTTCAGCTTGTCAATGTTTGGGTTCTTTTCAACCATTTTCTTATATTTTTCCGCCGGCAGATATGCCTTCTGTATTTTGGGTACTTCAACAATTTTTACATCCAGATTAACAGCATAATTATTCAAATGTTTTCTTAAAAAGCTAAGAATTTCAGGTTTCAGTTCAAAGATATTGTCTTTGAGTACCAGGTTGTCAACATCCAGTTCAATGATATTGTTTTCTCGTACCCTGGGTTTGTAGGTATTTATGGCGGTAAAGGTAGTTACGCTGGAGTTTTTGTACCGTTCTTTAAGTTTTTCCCAAACATCGAGTAATTGTTCATCTGAAAAGGTTTCTTCCGGCCGGTCCTCGGCATGTAACACATCTAAAGGTTCATGTTTTTTTTTTTCGTCCTCTTCCTGGTTGGGTTTGTTAATCTTTATGCTTATTGGTTTTGCCGGGCGCTCTTCACTTTTTTGAGGGGTCTTTTCACTTTTTTTTTCATCATCGGATAGGGGTGCAGAAGTTGTTTTGTGAGTAGCAGCCATGGCTGAGGCTTTTGGCACTGATGTTTTTGGGGTAGCCATTTCAGTACCCTGAGCAGATCCGGGTGATTCATTTTGATTCAGGATGGCAGCTGTTTGCAACAAAGCCAGTTCAATGTGCAGCCTCTTGTTATTGCTTGTACGGTAGCTCAGATCGCTTCTGTTAATAATATCGAGAGCTTTAAGCAAAAAAGCTGCACTGCTCTTTTGCGATTGATCGGTATATCGTTGTTTCACACTATCACCCACCTCAATCAAATTAACTGTTTTAGGGTCCTTGCAAACCAAAAGGTTGCGCAAATGTTCGGCAAAGCCGCTTATTAAATGTGCTCCGTCGAAACCTTTTTCAATGATTTCATTGAATAAAAGCAGTATTTCAGCAGTATCGCCGGCCAGGATATGATCGGTCAAATCAAAAAAGTAATCATAATCCAGCACGTTCAGGTTCTCGGCAACGGCTTTATATGATATCTTATTTCCGGCAAAGCTTACGATCTGGTCGAAGATTGAGAGTGCATCACGCATTGCGCCATCGGCTTTGCGTGCAATGATCTGCAGCGCATCGTATTCTGTTTCAATGTTTTCATTATCGGCTACATATTGCAATTGTTTTGCAATATCGTCGATGGTGATGCGGTTGAAATCAAAGATCTGGCAGCGCGATAGGATAGTGGGTATGATCTTATGTTTCTCAGTTGTTGCCAGGATGAATTTAGCGTATGCCGGTGGTTCTTCCAGGGTTTTCAGGAAGGCATTGAATGCAGCCTGCGACAGCATGTGTACCTCATCAATAACATACACCTTATATCTGCCAATGTGTGGAGGGATCCTTACCTGCTCCACCAGGCTGCGTATATCTTCAACAGAATTATTGGAAGCAGCATCCAGTTCATGTACATTAAATGAATTGGACTCATTGAACGAAACACATGATTTACATTCATTGCAGGCCTCCACATTCTCTGTGGGATTTTCACAGTTGATGGTTTTTGCCATAATACGGGCACAGGTGGTTTTTCCCACCCCCCTGGGTCCGCAAAATAAAAAAGCCTGGGCAAGATGGTTATTCTTTATGGCATTTTTTAATGTGTTGGTGATGGAAGCCTGCCCCACAACCATATCAAAGGTTGCCGGCCGGTATTTTCGTGCAGAAACAATAAAATTCTCCATGTGTAATCTTCTGAGTATCTTTTTAATATGAGAATGTCAATTTCCAAAGCAAAAGTATGGCTTTTTGGCTAAGGATAAAAATAAAAAATGTGAATTAGAGAAGTAAGATTCTGTATTGGAAAATTAATTTTTTATGTCCCCTTTCCGGCCCTTTGGGGGTGAAAAAACTTTTCTAACTTTGCCACACCCTTAAATCAACTAAAAAACGCAATATGGAAAAAATACTTGTTATTGGCTGTGCCGGCCAGATTGGTTCGGAACTTACACTTGAACTGAGAAAAATTTACGGCGACTCCAACGTGGTGGCCACCGATATTAAACCTGCCGATAAAGAGATCACCGAAGGCGGGCCGTTTGAAATTCTGGATGTGCTTGACACTCACCGTTTGTTTGGTACGGTTAGCCGCAATAAGATCACGCAGATCTACCATCTGGCGGCCATCCTCTCAGGAAATGCTGAAAAAAAGCCCATTGCCAGCTGGCACATCAATATGGAAAGCCTGCTGAATGTTATGGAACTGTCGCGTGAGCTTAATTTGTCAAAGGTTTTCTGGCCCAGTTCTATTGCTGTTTTCGGGCCTACCACTCCCAGGCAGAATACTTCCCAGTTCACCGTTATGGAGCCCAACACAGTTTATGGTATTAGTAAGCTTGCCGGTGAGCGCTGGCTTGAGTATTATTTTCAGAAATATGGTGTCGATGGGCGCAGCATCCGCTATCCGGGACTTATAAGCCATAAAACTGAAGCGGGAGGTGGTACCACTGACTATGCAGTTGAAATCTTTTATGAAGCTATCCGTCAGAAACAATACGAATGCTTTCTTGCTGAAGACGCTTACCTTCCCATGCAGTTTATGGATGATGCCATAAAGGCCACCATAAACGTAATGGAAGCACCGGCAGAAAATATACATATAAGAAGCAGCTACAATGTGGCAGGTATAAGCTTCAGTCCAAAAGAAATGGCTGAAGAGATCAAAAAACATATACCTGATTTTAAAATAAGCTACAATCCCGATTTTCGCCAGGCTATTGCCGAATCGTGGCCTCAAAGTATTGATGATTCAGTGGCACAAAAAGACTGGGGCCTCACCAATTCATTTGATCTGAAAAAAATGACCGAGGTTATGCTCCGTGAGGTAGGGAAGAAATTCAGTTACAAATATGCTTAATTACATTGATACACATACCCATCTCTACCTTGAACAGTTTGACAAGGACCGAAACAGTGTTGTGGAAAACGCTGTTCAGGCAGGTGTGGAGATGATGCTGCTTCCCAATGTGGACGAAGAAACCATTCAGCCCATGATGGATTTGTGTGTGGCCTTCCCGGCCAACTGCAAACCTATGATGGCATTGCATCCCACCTCGGTAAAAGCAGATTTTGAAGAAGTTCTTGCCCGTATAAAGCCCTGGTTTGAAAAAGGGACAATGTGCGCTGTGGGCGAAACAGGCATTGATCTGTACTGGGATAAAACCTTTTTTGCACAGCAGGTGCAGGCATTCAAAACACAAATTGAATGGGCTTTTGAGTTTGACCTGCCCGTAGTGATCCACTCGAGAAACTCGGTTGAAGAGATCATGCAGGTTTTGGAAGCGTATCGGGGCACTGGTCTCAAAGGCGTTATGCATTGTTTCCCCGGGAATGTGGAGCAGGCGCATTGGTTCACTGAATTTGGATTTGCGTTGGGAATAGGTGGGGTTGTTACCTACAAAAAAAGTATGATGGCAAAGGTGGTTGAAGAAGTGGATGCAGAATATCTCATCCTTGAAACAGATGCTCCCTATCTGCCGCCGGTGCCTTACCGGGGTAAAAGAAATGAATCTGCCTACATCCCGATCATTGCACAAAAAGTTGCTGAACTGAAATCTATGGATGTGGAGAGTATAGCACAAATTACCACAGATAATGCAAAGAAATTATTTCAATTAAGCCAGGATAGAAAACATGAGTGAAACAGCCCAGATACTCGTTATTTACACCGGCGGAACCATAGGAATGGTGCAGAATACGGAAACCGGAGCCCTGCAGGCTTTCGATTTTAAACATCTTACCGACCAGATCCCCGAAATCAAAAAATTCGGATTTCATATCGACAGCATTTCCTTTGATCCTATCATTGATTCTTCCAATATGCAACCTGCTGTTTGGGTGCGTCTGGCAAAGATCATCGAGGAAAATTATGAGAAGTACGATGGTTTTGTGGTACTCCACGGCTCTGATACCATGGCTTATACTGCATCGGCACTGAGTTTTATGCTCGAAAATCTTTCCAGGCCGGTTATTCTTACCGGGTCGCAACTTCCCATAGGTATGATCAGGACCGATGGCAAGGAAAACTTCATCACTTCTCTTGAAATTGCTGCAGCCAAAAAAGATGGTCAGGCACTGGTTCCCGAAGTTTGTATTTACTTTGAGTATCAGCTTTACCGCGGCAACCGCACGCATAAGTTTAATGCCGAGCATTTTGAAGCTTTTCGCTCAGTGAACTATCCGGTACTTGCCCGGGCAGGCGTTGAGATCAAATACAATCATGAGTTTATCCATAAGCCCATCGGCCAGGAATTCCGCATTTTTACCAGCATGGATCCGGGAGTGGCAGTGCTTAGCCTGTTTCCAGGTATAACCCTTGAAGCAGTGGAAGCCATACTGAATATTGAAGGCATAAAGGCTGTGGTAATGCATACCTTTGGTTCGGGCAATGCACCTACGCACGATTGGTTCCTGCAGGAACTGGAAAAGGCTGTTGAACGCGGACTGATCATTTACAATGTTACCCAGTGCCGCGGAGGTGCCGTTAATATGGGTAAATACGAAACCAGTATAAAACTGCAGAAAATCGGTGTGGTAAGCGGCTACGATATTACCCTCGAATCGGCCATTACCAAGCTGATGTACCTGCTGGGAAATAACTACTCAGCCCAGCGAATCAAGAAATATCTGCAAACTTCCTTGAGGGGGGAAATGACGGTGCAGTAGGGTTTTTTACCGCGGAGTCGCTGAGAACGCCAGAGTTCTCTCCGGGTAAGACTCCGGTTCGCGCCCGGAGTAATTTGAATTTCCTAATTGGCATTTTCTTATATGCCTTTTAAAAACTTATATGTCTTATATGGTTTAAGGTCAAATATTTCATTAACTTTCCAATTTTCTTACTTTACTACTTTCTCTTATACATTATGTGTTTCAAAAAGCCATACTTAAATATAATTTTACCATATAAGGCATATAAGGGAAAATGAAGGCATATAAGTATATCAGAATTAATCTGCTGGCTATTTTACTTTTGGTGAGGTTACTTTATCCACCAAATAGATAATGGATTTGAAAGAAACATCGCTGTGCAGGCTCAACCCGATTTCGCAGGTACGCGAAGTGGAATAGCCCGCAGAACAATCTTTGGCCTGTTCTTTCAGGGTGCGCAAGCCATGGGCGTTAAGCTCAGGGTAGGTGAATCCGCGGTCGCCGGCAAAACCACAGCAATTGGCTTCCATATCTACAACCTGTGTGGAGCACATTTTCGCCAGCTTCACCAGCTGTGCTTCAAGACCCATCTTTTTGGCACTGCACACCGAAAATACTGCAATTTTATCATCCACAGGGTGGAAATCCAGCTTATCTGTAAGAAATTCCAGGATGAATTCAATGGGTTCGTAAAGTCTGAGACCGCGTTCCATATTGCTTTTCATGGTGAACAGACAGGGGCTCATATCGCACAGGATGGGATACTCGCCGCTGCGGCTGGCAACGCGTAGTGCAGTTTCCAGCTCATCGGATTTTTGTTTTCCCTGTTCTTTATACCCCTTGCTGGAATAAGCCATGCCGCAGCAAAGACTGTTGAGCTTTTCAGGATAAATGATATCGTAGCCTGCCTTTTTCAGAAGGATTTTCATTTTCTCACTCAGGGCAACCTTTTCATCATAGTCTTTGGAAACTCCCATTCCACGGTTGATACAGGATGGGAAATATACCACTTTGGGATTTGTATCCTGGGTGCTGTTTGTTTTTTGTAAACCGGGTGATCCTTTTGGGAAATATCGGTTCCATTGGGGCAGTCTGTTTCCTGATAGTCTGCGTAAACCGAAAGAAAGAGCTTTTAAAAACTTCTCACCCAAAATTGTATGAAAAAAGTTTACCATACTCAGCCCCCACGCTGCAGAATGCACAACAAACCCGGTATGCGATGCCATAAAGCCGGCCAGTCGTTGATTCACGGGCCTGATCTTTTCACTGCGGATGGTTTTGATCATTTCACCCGTATCAATCTTCACCGGGCAGTTGATGGCACAAAGTCCGTCGGTGGCGCAGGTCTGGTTGCCACCGTAATCAAAATCGCGGTTCAGGGAAGCGAGGATATGGGGCTCGTGCCCGTTTTCTTTAAGTCGTTCCATTTCGCGCAGCACAACAATGCGCTGCCGGGGGCTTAGGGTGAGATCGGTTGATACACAAACGCTGTCGCAGAAACCACATTCGATACACTTATCCACCACGGGGTGCAGAGGTGCCATGGGTTTCAGGTTCTCAAGATGGATGTGGGGATTTTTGTTGAGAATAACCCCGGGATTGAGAAGATTTTCAGGATCAAAAATGGCTTTGATCTCTTTCATCATGGCATAGGCTTCGCTGCCCCATTCTTTTTCGACAAATGGCGCCATGTTTCTGCCGGTTCCGTGCTCAGCCTTGAGTGAGCCATGGTATTTGGTTACAACCATTTCAGCCAGTTCATCCATAAATCCGGCATAACGCCGCACTTCATGTGGCGAACTGAAATCCTGTGTAAATACAAAATGCAGATTTCCTTCAATTGCGTGGCCGAAGATTACCGCCTCATGATATGCATATTTTTTCAGCAATTCCTGCAGATCGAGTGTTGCCTGCGCCAGCACAGGTACCGGAAATGCTACATCTTCTATTATTACAGTTGTGCCGGTATTGCGCATAGCACCCACTGACGGGAACAATCCTTTCCTTATATTCCACAGTACATTGTATTCTGCAGGGATACTTGTAAAACTCAGGGGCATTAAAAGCGAAATCTCTTCCAGACTTTTCCTGATGGATTGAATATTTTCTGCAAGTTTGTCATTGTCATCGGCACGTGTTTCCACAAGCAGTGCTGCAGCATTTTCGGGCAGTTCACGGAGGTATGATGGCATACCTTCCTGGTCTTCCACCGAATGCAGACCGGCTCTGTCAATGATCTCCACGGCGGCAACATCCTGACCTTTAAGAATGGCTACCGCCTTGCAGGCCTTTTCAATATCCGGAAAGATCATCAATGATGTAGCCTTGTGGGCATGTTCTACCACCGTATGGTATGTGATCTCCGACATGAATGCCAGTGTACCCTCCGATCCGATCATCAGGTGGTTGATGATATCAAAGGGATCGGAAAAATCTACCAGGGCGTTGAGACTGAAGCCGGTGGTATTTTTCATTTTGTATTTATGACGGACAAGTCCGGCAAGTTCCTGGTTTTCTTTGATCCTGTTTGCAAGGTCTGAAATCTTATCAAGTAACTGCCCGTGAGATCTCCGGAATGAGTTTTTACTTTCTTTATCAGCTGTATCAAGGCGGGTACCATCGGTAAAAACCAGTTTAAGGCTGTGAAGGGTTTTGTAAGAATTCTCAGCCGTACCACAGCACATGCCGCTGGCGTTGTTGGCAGCAATACCCCCGATCATGGCGGCATTGATAGATGCAGGATCGGGACCGATCTTTCGTCCGTAGGGTGCCAGAAAAATGTTTACTCTACTCCCAATAATTCCGGGTTGCAGCCTGATCTTCATCCCATCTTCAAGGATCTTGTAATTTTTCCAGTTGTCGGATGCAATTACCAGCACTGAATCGCTTATGGCTTGCCCCGACAGGCTGGTGCCGGCAGCGCGGAAGGTAACCGGAATTTTCAGCTCGTGGCAATTTCTCAGAACTGTCGACACTTCATCTTCAGTGTGAACTTTTATCACCAGCTTTGGAATAAGCCGGTAAAAGCCGGCATCGGTACCCCAGGCAAGGGTTTGCATGGGGTTGGAGAACATTCTCTCTTTCGGGATGTGACCCACCAGTTGATCATGAAGAGTTTTATAAGATCCGGTTAACATAACAATGCTTTGAAAAGATTTTCAAACCTAAGGAAAATTTTTCATAAAAAAACCATTATTACAGAAAATGAAAAAAATCAGGGTAATGCTAACCCTGTAATGTTTTTTGCGTATAAAACTTACAGAGATCTCATTGGTTTTAATTATGCTGATAAATCCATTATGATATCATGACAAAAAAAGAACGTCTTCTGGAAAGGATCAGGAAAGGGATGCATTTTTTACAAAGGGATGTATGGCAAATTCCGTTGAAAGACCTTCCTCCGCGCAAGTCCTTTCTTATTAAGCAACTGCGTATTTTTATACTTGCTTTAAGAGGGTTTCAGGAGGATGAACTCCATATCAGAGCATCTTCTCTTACCTATTATACTTTACTTGCAACTGTGCCGATAGTAGCCATGGCTTTTGGTATTGCCAAAGGTTTCGGCCTGGAAGCTTTTGTGGAGACACAGCTACGTGAAGTGTTTACCGGCCGTGAAGAAGTTTTTAACTGGATCATGGAATTTGCCAACTCTATGCTTGAAACAGCACAGGGCGGACTGATTGCCGGTGTAGGACTTTTGCTGTTGCTTTATACGATTGTAATTGTTTTGATTTATGTGGAAGAAACCTTTAACGGCATCTGGCAAATCAAAAAATCACGTCCTTTTTCCCGAAGAGTTAGTGATTATTTTGCTATGATATTTGTGGCACCGTTGTTTGTTATTCTTTCCAGTGCGGCTAATGTATTTCTTAGTACCCGGGTTACAGAAATATCTGAGAATCTCCAATTCCTTACCTTTTTAAGCCCGGCGCTGATGTTTCTTGTAAACCTTACGCCACTTGTACTTATCTGGATTGTTTTCCTGCTTATCTACATGGTAATGCCCAATACCAATGTAAAATTTTCTTCAGCACTGATTGCAGCGGTTATTGCCGGAACCTTGTTTATTCTTACGCAGTGGGCATATATTTATTTCCAGGTAGGTGTATCACGCTACAATGCTATTTACGGTAGTTTTGCTGCCCTACCGTTATTGCTGTTCTGGATTCGCATAAGCTGGCTGATTGTTTTGTTCGGAGCAGAAATTTCCTTTGCCAATCAGAATGTAGAATACTATGAATTTGAACATGAGGCCAAAAATATCAGTCACTTCAATAAAAAAATACTGGCGCTATACATGTATAATCTAATAGCCAAACGGTTTGCCAGTGGAGAAACTCCTCTTACACCCCCGCAACTTGCCCTGAAGCTTGAAATGCCTATCGTACTTGTCAGGGAGGTGCTTAATGACCTTACAGATTTGGGATTACTGGTTGAAACCAAATCGCAGCATCATAAAGAGAATGCTTATCAGCCGGCAAGCGATATTTATAAGGTAACCGTGAAAACCATCATCGACAAACTCGAGAATCAGGGTACCGGATCGATGATCATTAAAGAGACAGAGGAACTGGATGAGTTTAAACGCACACTCAGGGCCTTCGGGCATGCAGTCGCTGATTCACCGGAGAACAAACTGGTTAAGGATTTCTGATCAGAACAGGGTTTGTGTATCTGGTCGCGCAGCCTGGCTCTTTTTTCTGAACATCCACATCAGGCCCAGGGTAACCAAAACACTCACTACAGCAAAATAAACACCACCACTTCCTTTGCCAACGTTTTCAAGGGTGCCATCGGTAAACTGGTGCTGAAAAAGGTAGAAGAAAATCACTGCCGCAGCATTGTTGATAAAGTGAGCCACTACGGCAGGCCAAATACTTCCCGACCATACCACCATGTATCCGAATAAAATTCCAAGGATCATCCGCGGAATGAAACCCAGGAACTGCATATGAATAAAGCTGAAAAGAATGGCAGACAGCCATATGGCTGCAGATGCACTTCGGGTCCAGTCTTTCAGGACTCGCAAAATCACACCCCTGAACATAAACTCTTCACCAAGGGCCGGAATTATTGCTATCATAAAAATATTGAAAAGCAATATTGAAATTGTATCGGCCTGTAAATACGCCTGGGTAACCTTTTCAGCCTGCTGCTCTGAAGTGTAAATCCAGTCTTCAACGGATTTCATAAAATCCGGAAGCTTCAACTGCATGTTGAGTTCAAGAATGTAATTGATAAAGGGAACAGCCGCAAATACAATAATTACAGCCAGAAAAAATACTTCAATACCGGTAGATCTCTTCATGTACAGATATTCCGGCACTTTTTTGCCAAATGCCCAGGCCAGGAAAATGGATGAAAGAATGAATAGGCCCATGTGGAAAAAGATCTGCATGAACTTGCCGTAGAGCAGGTTTTCAGGGGCGGTGAGATCAAGACTGCCCGCAAGAAATTCATCCAGGGGAACATGTACGAAAGGCATGATAAGCAGGGTTCCGGCAAAAATTACCACGAAACTGAACGTAAGGGCAACAATAAGAGTAAAAACCAGCTTGGCTGCAGGGTGCAGACCTCCGAGGAATCCTTTATTTACCATAGAGATAATAATGTTAATTTTGCAGGGCAATTGCCATTGCTAGAATTTGCAATTATTAAAATTCTGTTTTGGCTATTAAGCCCGTTATTACAAAAGATTACAAACCTAATGGTTTTTTTGTTTTCAAAAGAGTTTTTTATTTAGAAAGATGCCTGCAGACCGTGAGATAAAAATTGGTAATGTAACTTTTCCCCAACCACCTGTCATCCTGGCCCCCATGGAAGATGTGTCTGATCCTCCTTTTCGTGTCATTTGCCGTGAAATGGGCGCCGACTGGGTATTCACTGAGTTTATTTCTGCCGACGGATTGATCCGCGATGCGGCCAAAAGCCTGGTAAAGATGGATGTTTTTCCCGGCGAGCGACCCGTTTCCATCCAGATATTCGGGGCACATATCGATGCCATGGTAGAAGCTGCCAGGATAGTCGAACAGGCAAAACCTGATTTTATTGATATCAATTTCGGTTGCCCGGTGCGCAAGGTGGCTGCCAAAGGTGCCGGGGCCGGCATGTTGCAGGATATTCCCAAAATGGTGGAAATGACCCGCCAGATCGTAAAAGCAGTTGATACTCCCGTTACAGTAAAAACCCGCCTTGGGTGGGATGAAAAATCAAAATTTATTGTGGATACTGCCGAGCGTTTGCAGGATTTAGGTATCGCAGCCCTTACCATACACGGCAGAACACGCAACCAACTTTACGGCGGTACTGCCGACTGGACATTGATCGGTGAAGTTAAGAACAATCCCCGAATGCATATCCCCATCATCGGTAATGGTGATATCAAAGATCCGCAATCTGCAGAATATGCCCTGAAAACATATGGTGTAGATGGTATCATGATTGGAAGGGCTGCCATAGGCAATCCATGGATTTTCAAACAAACCAAGCACTATTTTCAAACCGGTGAACTGATTACGGAACCTGAAATCAGCGAAAGGGCAGAAGTGTGTAAGCGGCATCTGCAAATGTCAGTTGAATGGAAAGGAGAGCGGGTAGCAGTTTTCGAAATGCGCAGGCACTATTGCACGTATTTTAAAGGTATCCGCAACTTCAAACCGTTTCGCATGCGACTGGTTACGGCACCCACAGCACAGGAAGTGTATGATATCATTGATGAGGTAATATCTACCGGTTTTCAAGTATTATGATTAAGGACTGGCGCACCTGGCCATTGTTATCAAAAATATCCAGGACATTATCCTTTGAAAGATCAAGCCAGTAACCTATAATTCCGGTTTTACGGGCACCCTCCACATGCCGTTCTGTATCATCGATGAATAGGGTTTCACGGGGATCCAGATTGTTTTCCTCCAGCACAAAATTAAAAATACCCGGATCGGGTTTTCGCATGCCCACCTCATGCGATAGATAATCTCTTTCAAAAAGCTTCGAAAGACTGCTGTAACCGTAGGTCTCCTTCATATAGCGTGTGTACGTAGGGTAATGGATGGCATTGGTATTGCTCAGAAGGAAGGTGCGGTAATGCTCACGAGCCATTTCCAAAAGGGTGATGCGCTCCGGTGGCAGATCAAGCAGCATGGCATTCCATGCGGCATCGATATCAGCATCCTTTAAATCCCTGCTGCTGATACGACGAATCTCATCGCGGAAATCCTCAGGACTCACTTCACCCTTATCAAGCCTGTCAAAAAGATGGCTCTGTTTTGCAAAGGTGAAAAACTCATCGAAATTACTCACTCCCAACTCTTTGAAAGCATTGATGGTAGCATTCTGGTCAATATTGAGCAGCACACCTCCTAAATCAAAAATGATATTTTTAATGATCATAATCGGTTTTTTTGAAGGAAACAAATTTAAGTTTTTTGAATGACTTTCTGTTATTTGTATTTTTGTGGGAAGTAAATCGATTTTTTTTAATATTCATTCAAATCCTATGAAAATTCAACCCAAAGATCATACTGCCCTTGTCCTCAGGCGCAAACAACCTTTTCTCGACTGGCTGAAGGACGCCGACAGCAAAGCCGGCAGTGAAAACGATTACGATTTCGCCGGCGACTACGGTACGTATCTGGTTGAAGATGTAAGTACCGCCACAGAAGTAGAAACTTTCCTGAGAAATCGTTATAAAGAACTTTTTGAAAACGAACTGGCAGAATGGCACGATACGGCCTTCTGGCCCGAAGAAATCAGTTACGAATTATTTTGTAAGTGGTTTGATGTGGAGGTGCATAGGCAGGTGTATGGGGTAGGTTAAGGTTGAGATTAAGATTAAGGTTTAGGAGTTTAGATATTTAGGGGTTGAGATGAGTTTGGGGAAATCTGAAAAAAATTTATGTGCCAATCACATTATTGTTTATCTTTGCAAACTCAAAAACAAGGTGCCAAACTAACGTTTTTGCCGGGCCCATAGCTCAGTTGGTTAGAGTAGCTGACTCATAATCAGTTGGTCGCTGGTTCGAGCCCAGCTGGGCCCACAACAAAACAGCCACTTACAGAAAACTCTGGAGTGGCTTTTTTTATTCCAGACATATTTCACTCATCCGTAATCACACAGTCACAGCCCATACGCACAACCACAATAATCTCAGCGCTCTCCGCGCCTCCTCCGCGCCCTTTGCGTGAGGCAAAAAACCCAAAAACCAACAACCTAATCCCCCTTACCTCACCTGCACCTTTCTCACAAACACCCCTTCAGCAGTGGTGATGCTTACGATATACACGCCGGTATCGAATGGATTATCAATGCGGGTTTCATAAAGATTGACAGGCTGATTGAGCACTACCCGGCCAATCAGGTCAGTGACCATGACATGGGTAATGAGATAATCGCAGCGGATGGTGAATTGATCCCGGGCAGGATTGGGGTATATTGTTACCCCGGTTTGTTCTGTTTCATGCACAAAAGTCCCGCTTTCCACTACTGCAGTAAAAATTCCCACATCACTATACTCACCAAATCCCCAGACATTCTCGCCGCGGACTTGCCAGTAATAGTCCTGATTATCGGCTATGTCTGTAAATATATAAACTGTATCGGCAATTTCCTCTGCCTTATGTACCCATGTAAAATCAGGATCTGTTGCTATCTCTAACTCATAATAGATACTGCCCGGTTGAGAGGAATGCCATTCCAGCTGCACCTCCCTGTTGTCTTCCGGCACCACGATTGTTCCTCCATGCTCAGGAGCTGCAAGAACCACCTTATCGGGTTGATCAAGATACTGAACATAATTGATGGTGGCTAAACTGGTTGAGCCATTACAATAACCTGTTACGTAAACATTTCCTGAAGTGTCAACAGCAATGTCTTTAGCTGAGGAATAGCCATTTTCCGGCTCGTTGTAACGTGCTACCCATAGCTCTGAGCCTTCGCTGTTGTATTTAATGGTGGCGAAATCCTCGGATCCTGAATATGTTGTCCTCATGCTTTGTCCCGTCACATATACATTGCCTGATCCGTCAATGCCAATGGCAGTAGCCCTATCCGCATTATTTCCCGGCCCGTTGTACCGGGCTATCCACTGTGCCAATCCATTGCTGTTGTACTTGATGGTGGCGTAATCTCTGGATGTTCCGGAACCTACGCTATATCCGGTTACATATACAT
>JBHEOF010000179.1:0-3612 GCA_046261715.1 Bacteroidales bacterium | reverse complement strand
TTAAGTTCAAATTTTATTTTGGCACAATATCCGGCTGGTAAAGTTGTGATAGAGTATTTATATTCGGCTTCATTGGAAAATGAACTGGGTGAAGACCCTACCAGAAGAATCACAATTTATCTTCCACCCGGATACAATGAGACTACAGAAAGATACCCGGTCATATACTATTTGCATGGATTTACCTGGAATGATAGTTTGCAAATAGCAGATGATCGGTTTGATAAACTTTTAGATAAAGCGATAGCGCAGGGGAAAATAAGACCAGTTATTGTGGTCATTCCGAATCACCATACCATATATCGGGGCAGTTGGTATACAAATTCTCCATTGGCCGGTAAGTGGGCTGATTTTACAGCTATAGATCTGGTATCTTACATCGATAAAAATTACCGTACATTACCGGATAGTAAGAGCAGGGGAATCACAGGTCATTCCATGGGTGGATTTGGTGCAATCAGGCTGGGAATGTTATTCGCGGATGTTTTTTCAGCCGTATATGCCCTCTCACCAGGTGGATTACAACAACCAGATGTAATAAATAAGCCCAGGGTATTGAAAATAAAAACAAGAAAAGAATTATTAACCAGGGTTAATACCTGGGAATGTCTCAGTGTGTCTATGGGGCGTGCTTTTTCTCCCAATCCCGATAATCCCCCCTTCTTTGTTGATTTACCGTATTATCTGATTGATGATAGTCTGGTTGTAAATGAACCTGTCTTGAAACTGTGGCGGCAAAACGCTCCCTTTGAAATGGCCGATCATTATATTGATAATTTGAAAGAATTAACTGCATTAAAATTAGATTGGGGCAGAAATGATAAATTTTCTTTTATCCCAATCCAAAGTTTAATGTTCAGTCAAAAGCTGGATAGTTTGGGAATCAAGCATTATGCAGAAGAATATCTGGGGATGCATAGCGACAAACTCTGGACAGACGATGGACGTGCATTAAACAGCATGCTGCCTTTCTTTGATACATTTCTGACTTTTCAGTAAATCCATCCATTTCCTGATTAAGCTTGATAAGAGGTTATTAAATCAGGTTGAAATTAGGCAACCATGCGTATTTTGCAAAGAACTGGTTCCCTTTTGCATAAATTAATTTGCAAATTAAGTTTGTGGCATGTATAAGGAATAAATAAATTTGATCTGACAAAAAACTCCCGGCATATATTTGGCCGGGAGTTTAACTTTATCGCTGTTTGGCTGCCTGCATTTCCATGATTAATTTACAATTTCAGCCCGGCTTTGGTTCCTCATACACAAATTAATGTTATTTACCTATGCCATCTCCACAGATACGGCCATGGACGTTGGCATGGATTTCCAGAGGGAGTTCATTAGCTCCAAAAGTTATTATCCCATTGTTAATCAACTTGCCTGAAGCATTTTCAAAAATCCCGGTTCCTGCCAGCACTTCCAGTTTATTGTTGATTCTGGCAGTATATTTTTTCGGATGCATGGGAGATTGTACTGCATGGTCCCAGGTAACAAATGCACCATCATCGCTTATAAAAAGATGAAACAGATGATAGAAGACCGCAGAATTTTCTTTTTCATTTGCATAATACATGTGTGTGACAATGGATCCCAACTCTCCGGTGACACCGGCTATTGTAGTTGTGATTGGTAAAGCCCCTCCGCCATAAACTATACATCCTTCAAAACCTGCAATTGGAATTCCGTATTTAGGATGCTCATTAAAAGCACCGGCATATTTTAAGGCTTCAAAAAGATTCGTCATTTCAGAAAAATCGAAAGCAAGGCCTCCAAATCCGAAAACACCTTGAAAGCGAACATTCTCACAATTCTCAACAGATAAACTCTTGCTTTTAAGCAAAATCATGTCGTCTGACAAGGGTTCCTCGATTGTTGTATCACATGCAATAAGAATGATGCATGCGAACACAAAAAACAGTGATTTTTTCATAACATTTCCTCCTTTAATTAAAAATATAAAGTACTTAATACAAGTTTTATTGCTGCGAAAGTTCAGTTACAGCAGTTGGCAAGCTGAAACCCATTTTATCTGCCAGGCATGTAAAGGCTTTCACAATATCATCCACACTGATAGTACAATGTCCGTAAGTATCAACATCAATCCGGCACAATAAATCGCTGCTTTTAGGATGAATTTTGGAAGCATATTTCTCCTGATGCCAGAAAGGCGTAACGTGGTCGGTAGTGTGAATTATAACCAGGGGCACTGTTATTCTGCCCGATGTTTCGTAGTGGCTGATAAAATTTCTTGCCCGTTTATAAGAGTGATCCAGAATACGCTCTACTCCTGCGTTCAGGGCAACATAATCTGAAGAACCTTCATAAACCTTTCCCACATTGGTATAAGGCACCCCTTTCATTCTTTCTGTAACATCGTTTGTAAACATGATGTTATACCTTAACAGTTGGATTACTGCTGTTATAATGGCAACAGGCTCGCTCATGTCAACAGATTTAGTGGCACCGAGAACATTCAGGAGTTGAATGATTCTGTTGGAGTACCCATTCTCCATTTCGGTTGCCAGAAGACCTATGATAATCTCCTGCAAATTGCCGTATTTCCAGGCATCCATGGTACTTTTGGGAACTCCTTCCGGGCTACCAAGGTCAATTCCCATGGCTAGCTTTAATTGTTCCAGTTCAGGTTTAAAAAAATAATTAAACAACACATGAAAATCGCCGTTGTATTGCAGTTGGTCGTAAAAACTGCCAATAGGGCCGCAAATGGAAATGGCGCCGTCAAATAACTGCGGGTATTTCTCAATGGTTTTTACGGTTACCAGTCCTCCTTCGGAAGGTCCGCCAAGAATAAGCAGATCAGGTGGAAGGTATTCCGGATGATTCAAAAAGAATTTTTTCACAACGATGGATAATTGCTGTACATCCATTATGGCATCCAAAACAACCAACCCGTTATCGCGGTAACTTGTAGTGGCATATCCCATCCCCATACCTGTAATAATATCCTTGACAGGTATTCCGTCAATTGTATCAGCGAGAGGTTTGATCTCTTCATAAGGATACGGATCTACCAAACCGTGGGCGTAAAATACCATAATTCGGGGCATTCCCATTTGTTCTGTGTAGTTCCAACTTTCAGGTAAAGATATCTGCCATAAACCTCCTTTGTATGTCCCATAGTAGTTTCCTTCATCATCAGATGAAATTTCATTGCTTTTCAGCAAATATTGATGCTCTGCATCAGAGAGAGGATCAGGTAAAATCTCGTCTTGCCGGCACGATACAACGGTCATCAACAAGACAGAAATTAAAAGAAGAAAATTTCTTTTAACATGAGAAACGGATTTTTTTTCATTTTTTTTCATAATAACTCATTTTTTAAGTTGAACACAATTCCACCATTTGCAATCATATAAACGCGTTCATCATTAACAAGAAGCGACGGTACTTCTGCAATGAATTCATTTTCTTTCCATAAATATTCTGAAGCATTTGTCTTTCCAACATTTTTCAGGTCGATAGCAACAACGCCATGATTTTCGTACCATATTGAAAAATATTGCTCCATTTTTTTCCATTCTTGTTCGTTAAAAGCCTTATCCTGCGATATGTCAAAGGGAGGAGCCATTAATTTCCATGAGAATAATG
>JBHEOF010000178.1:457-3621 GCA_046261715.1 Bacteroidales bacterium | reverse complement strand
GCATCCGGCAAAGGAGAGAGGTTATCGGGCAGGCTTATTCCTTTTTTGGAAACATCAATCTGCAGAAAGTATTTTTCTGCAGGCGGTTTTTCTGATTTCTGCAGATCATCTGCATTTATCAGTAGCCAGGTGTTCTCTGTTAACTTCGATGTAGCGGTTTTTTTGTCAATAAGATATTTACGGTCGGGATTATTCTCAGGTTCAGGTAAATTACCGGTGTAGATAAAATCGGGAGTAAGGCTGTTTTGCGGTGTTTTATCCAGCTCAGGTTCTTCGGTAAGGCTAACTCTTAAGGTATCGCCAATTCCTTTATTGAGAAGATTGCAAATACCCAATGCCGATTTAATACGTCCGTTTTCGCCTTCACCGGCTTCTGTTATGCCGATATGCAAGGGGTATGACATATTGTTTTGCAGCATTTTGTCAACCATTTGCTCGTATGCCTGCACCATGATCATGGGTTTGCTTGCTTTGAGTGAAACAACCAGGTTATGGAAATCCAGTTCTTTGAAAAGCTGCAGAAATTCAAAAGTAGCCATCACCATACCTTCGGGAGTGTTGCCGTAATGAAGCACAATTCGTGTTGAAAGCGAACCCATATTGGTACCGATGCGGATAGCGGTGCCATGTTCCCGGCAAACATCTGTCAGGGGTTTTAGTCTTTCAAGAGCCAGTGCAAGCTCTGCTTCCTTTTCGGCATCAGAGTATTCTGTTTTTTTCCCGGATGTTCCACGTATGTAATTTCCCGGATTGATCCTTACCTTTTCTACGTAGCGTGCAGCCAATAAAGCCACTTCAGGATTGAAGTGAATGTCGGCAATGAGGGGATGTGAAAAACCGGCATTTCTCAATCCTGCTTTGATTTCTTTCAGTTTGTGAGCAGCCTGCATATTCGGTGCCGATATTCTCACATAATCGGCTCCTGCTTCAATGATCCGGATAGTTTGTGCAAGGGTAGCCTTAACGTCCATCGTATCGGTACTGGTCATGGATTGCAGGCGTATGGGATATTCTCCGCCCAGGGGCCGGTTACCAATATGTACCACATGGCTGGGAAATCTTTTTATGGAAGAAATACTGCTGCCGCTCATGTTCCCTTTTTTCTTTTTGCCGGTGAGTCCGTGAAGACTGTCTGTTCCCGCAAAGGTAAGAAATCATCCGCCAATATACCTAAAGGGATTTTACGTTTTTTATAACATCGGATTGTGGGAATTTCTTAGTCATAATTTGTAATTACATGTAATTGCTTTATCTTTAAGACTTAAAATGGAGTCATGGGAATTAAAAATTAAACTGATGGATAACGAGGGAGTAAAATCTGAATTTAATGAAGGCATTGCGGTAATAACCCTTTCACGGCCCCACGTGCTGAATGCACTTAATCTTGAAGTGATCAGTTTATTGAATGAAACCATAAAATCACTTCCCAGATTTCCTGAAACAAGAGCCCTGATCATTACCGGTGAGGGTAAAGCTTTTGTTGCGGGTGCCGATATAAAAGAGTTATCAGGTATGCGACCTGATCAGGCTTTTAATTTTTCGCACAAGGGGCAGCAAACCCTTGAACGTTTGGAAATGCTTCCATATCCTGTTATAGCTGCTGTTAACGGATTTGCATTGGGGGGTGGTTTTGAGCTCGCGCTATCGTGCGATATTCGGATCGCTTCTGAAAAAGCAAAGTTTGGTATGCCCGAAACCAGTCTGGGCCTCATGCCCGGATTTGCCGGTACACAAAGATTATCGCGGATGGCGGGTTACAGCAATGCAATGTACATCATGACAACAGGAAAAACCCTGGATGCCAATCATGCTTTACAAATGGGAATTATACAGGAAGTTGTTGAGCACGAAAAGCTTATGGAATTCAGTATGGAGCTCGCCAGGAAGATTATTGCGCAGGGAAAACATGCAGTAAGAGCAGTAAAAGAAATGGCGCTGCGTAGCTTTGACCGTGATTTCAGGAATTCCTGCGAACTGGAGTCAGAAGTTTTTGCAGGACTTTTCGGAAGACCTGAAGCGGATGAAGGCATGAAAGCCTTCATAGAAAAACGCAAACCCAACTGGTAACTTTTTTTAATCACGATAGAATATTCGATTCGGGATCCCGAATCCATTCAGTCCCGGGATTTCGCTAACACTCAACCTTAAACTTAACTTAGATCATGAAGTATGAAGAAAAGCTGGAGAATGTAACTGTACTTGGAGCCGCAGGCAAAATGGGCAGTGGTATTCTTTATCTTACAGCTACAGAAATGGTCAGACAGAAATTTAATCCGGCCAACAAAAACCGACAATTTGTTCTCTATGCTATGGATACCAGCCATGAAGCATTATCAGAACTCATGGCTTACATAAAGCAGCAGGCAATAAAATTTGCCGAAAAAAATATTGTAATGCTGCGCGAGGTATACCGGCAAAGAGAAGACCTCATTGATAACGAACAGATCATAAGAGAATATGCAGATGAATTATTGAGTATTATCCGACCTGTAGTCAGAATTGAATCGGCATATGATTCAAAAATTGTTTTCGAAGCCATTAGTGAGAATCCGGAGCTGAAAGTTGAACTCATGTCGAAGATCAACGATAACAATAAAAACAAGCCCTGGTTTTTTACCAATACATCGGCAATACCCATTTCATGGCTTGATCAGCAGGCCAGGCTAAATGGCAGGATCATGGGGGTGCATTTTTATAACCCTCCGGCCGTTCAGAAACTTCTGGAAGTAGTAAAAACTGAAAATTCACGTCCCGAACTATCCTATTTTGTAGCCGATTATTTAAAAAGTATCGGAAAAATATTTGTACCCGCTTATGATGTGGCAGGGTTTATTGGCAACGGCTATCTCATGCGCGATATATTATTCGCCGAAAAACTGGTTAAAGAACTGCAAAATGATGAATTCTCTTACCCCGAAGCCGTTTATATGGTTAATAAAGTCAGCCAGGATTTTCTGATAAGACCCATGGGTATTTTTCAGCTTACTGATTATGTGGGTATTGATGTAGTGCAGTTTATCATGTCGGTAATGCAACCCCACGTGGAAAAAGAAAATATACAATCTGAACTGGTTGATATACATCTCAACAATGCAGTAAAAGGAGGTCAGTATGCTTATGGCAGCCAGAAAGATGGTTTTTTCAGATACGCCAAAGGAAGTATT
>JBHEOF010000178.1:0-447 GCA_046261715.1 Bacteroidales bacterium | reverse complement strand
AAAAATGTGATGAGTATCTGGGACCACTGCCCGAAGGCTGGTTGCCATGGAGAAAACTGGTACGTCGGCCCGATAAGGATGAATTGCTTAAGAAGTATTTCTCTCAGCTTCTGGCCAGCAATTCACCCGGTACTGTTATGGCAAAATCTTATCTGCAGAGATTCAAAGAAATAGGATCTGATCTGGTTAAAAATAAAGTGGCTTTTAAATTTGATGATGTAAATGCTGCGCTTATTTATGGTTTTCATCATGTCTACGGCCCGGTAAACGATTACTTCTGATAATTGTATGAACCAGTTGTCATTTTCATTCAATAAAACCTTTGAAAATAATTCATCTATGAAACTTAGAAGAAAAGTATATATGGTGGCCGGTTACAACACCATTTCAATGGGAACCGGCCGAAGTGAATTTCATCCTAAGAAACCACGCCCTGCACTTGAAGAT
>JBHEOF010000177.1:3363-3641 GCA_046261715.1 Bacteroidales bacterium | reverse complement strand
CCTTGGAGCTACTATATGACATAAATTTAATGTTGCAGGTTCCACAATCTCTAAACCAAAAAGGAATCCCTGATCCGTCATTTTGCCTGCATTTAACCCATCCGCTTTCTAATTCTTCTTCCAATTCACTATTACCCAAAACATTATTCCCCACCAAAAACAAACCGGCAAAGGCAAAGCTCAAAATCATCAGTTGAGATAAGATTTTCTTTTTCATAATATTCCATTTTAAGTTCATTATAACTTTTTTTAATGCCCTATTTATCTTGTCAAGGGCG
>JBHEOF010000177.1:0-3353 GCA_046261715.1 Bacteroidales bacterium | reverse complement strand
TCATCAGCCCTTTCCATCCAAATTTTTAATTCATCTCTATCATTAGGGTCAGAAATTGCTCTTCCCAAAAGAATTGATAATTCTTTTAAAAACACCTGATGCTCTGAAAGATCAATAGTATTTGGTTCTAAATTATCATCCTGACAGGCCAATAATAAACCGAATAAAACAATAATAGTCCAGACCGAATTATTTATTTTTGTTTTCATATGCTTTCATTTTTAAACTTATATATAAGTGCCAGGTAAAAATAATTCCATAAAATACCACCTCGACACAAGAAACTCCACCCTTTAACTATTCCGTTTTACATCATATCATTCTCCTTCGGGTAATAAAAGAGCCTTACGATGTTCATATCCTTCTTTTTATTACCTTTGGATCACCTCCTTTCTTTTAAGGAAGAGGCCGGGGTGGGAAATGAAGTTTTACGGCTTGTAGTTTCCCGCCCCCTTTTTCTTCCGGTAATTTCAAAATTTCATGTATATGTTTTGTTTTTTAAAAAGGCTTTTATTGCCTGGTTTCAGGTTACATATACCTAAACTGTTTCAGTAAATTTTTCCGTTAATAATTGTTAAGTAATGTCAAATATAAACATATTTTTTTAGGGGGGGGTAAAATCGTAACCCTGGGGTTAATTTATAATGTTTCTAAATAAATCGAGTTTGATTTTGGGGTTTTTATCGATGAATTAAAAGCGATTTTTCATGCTACTCGTCTGACGACTTTGAGTCGTCTGGCGAGTGGGACCAAAACTTTTACAGCCGGCGCAAACTGGTTACTCGTCTGACGACTTTGAGTCGTCTGACGAGTGGTTTGGTCCTTACCTGATTTTCTTTAGCCATCGTTTATTTGTGAAATTACCGTCCCTGAAATTAAACAATACCAAAACAGCTTTGCCCACAATATTTTGCTCCGGGATAAACCCAAAATACCGTGAATCATAAGATGCATTGCGGTTATCGCCCAAAAAGAAATAATAATCATTTTGAAACGAGTAAAATTCCTTAACTGCACCGATTGAAGGGCTGACTGCATTTTGAGAAACTGCCAATAAATCAAAACCTTCTATTTCAGTTAATACATTGCCATAAAGTGCAACCAGCGAATCGTTCAATGGAAAAATCATTCCTTTATAGGGAACCCTGAGCGGACCATAGTTGGTTGTACTCCAATGATAAAAATCAGAATAGGGAAATACCTGGTTTGGTATTATAATAGAATCGTAACCTATGAATTCATTTACCCGGTGAAAGAAATTATTCTTCAGCAAGGCTGTAATTTCCGCATCATTAATTTCTTTATTCAAATAGTTATTAATGATTTCCAGTGTATCGCCGGGAAGCCCAACACAACGCTTTATGAAAAATTCGTGTCTGTTGTGCGGTGAACGAAATACCATAACATCATTATGCCCAGGTGTGTCTAACCCCTTTAAACGGCGAAATGCCCACCAGTCTTCCTGAAATCTTTGTTTTGCCTTATCACTCACAAGAAAAAGCACATTGAACCACGGAATATCGAAGGGTGACTGCGGAAGAACAGGGCCATAGGCAAGCTTAAGCACCAGTACCCTATCGCCCGGCCATAGCGTATTTTCCATTGAGCCTGATGGTATGGTGTATATTTCAAATAGGAAAATACGCACCCAAACTGCCAGTAAAACTACGGCAAAAAGATACACAAACACCCTCAGCCATGGTTTAGCACGCGCATAACGGAAAATGGGTAGCTTACCAATCCATAGCCACAACACCAGGGCAGCCAAAAGTACGAAACCCGATAACCAATACATTTCCCAAAGAATTGGAAATAAAATGATTGATATAACGAATACTGCAATGACTATTTTGCGGGGCATATCAAATGATCAGGTATAGAATATTTATTAAAATGCATGTTACTCGTCTGACGACTTGGAGTCGCTTGACGAGTGGGTGCCATGGATTAAGTATTAATAATCACCAATACCGGTTAATCCTTCAATACCAGATTGAAGATGTAGTTTTCTTTTAACAACTCCAATGGCATTTGACCTGTAATGAGTTTCTCGCCATTTAAAAACAACAATTCGGCATCGTAACCGTCATCCGCATAGTTGTATAAGTTTGTTTCCAACCATATAACAGTATCATCCCGATTTAACTCATCAGTTATTTCAGATAAAAAATACCTGTTGGATGTATGAGAAAAAACATAAAACCCCTTGTGCTGCCCAAAATGCCTGATCAAAGAATTTATGGCCGGCATATTGCAGGGCGAGCAGGCATAAGGCTTCAGATACAATAACATAGAATTGCTGTTTGGGTATTCACTTGCCAGCCCAATTGTAAGCAATTGCTCAGGATTCATTTTAAAATTTATCTGGAATGCTTCCTGCAGAATATCAAACCGGTATTGCAATGCCAGGTAATCATCCAATATTGCTTTTTGGCTGGCTTGAGATATTTCAATCAAATCATTTGCTTTCTTTATTTTTATGGAAAGCCATACTGACAAAAACATAAATAGGACAAGAAGATATTGAGAGTATTTCGTCTTCATACGTTTTCATTTTTACCATTTCCAATTTGATCAGAATTGGAAACCTTGAAACAAGAACAGACTATTTTTTACAGATTTGGGTGGAACAAAATTTCTTAGTCGATCTGATGTCTAAGAATTGGAATAAATGATATTCAAACTTCCTGTTAATCAAACCCACTTAATTTATAAACAAAAATGGGATAATCATCATCAAGAGGACAATAGGTATAAATCTTGTTCTGCTTGATATCAACAGCAAATTTAACAACAAACTTATCGAGCACTAATCTCTGTAAAGGTTCGCCTTCCCAGTTAAAAATGAGAATTTGGCTGTTTGGAAGAAGAGATGGGTCATCACCGAAAAGTATTTCTTCTGTAACATTGTTAAAAAGCAGGTATATATAAGTGTTATCATAACTTGACGCTTCAAGGTAGATCCGGGTACCCTTTACTTTGTCCGGGTCTTTCACAGCAAAAAGTTCTTTAAACTTTTCCTTATTATATTTTTCATTATCGTATACCGTTGTCTTCAGATAATTACCATCAAAATCAAAAAACTCTATTCGAGGCAATAGTCTATAGGCTGAAAAAACCTTTTTTTGTTTAGAATTGGCGCCAATAAAAGAAGCATATACTCCGTACTTAAAATTATTATCAACCGGTACACCAATGTCAGTGGCTGAAAAAGGCACAAAATGAGACAAGCCGCTTTCTCTGTTTATTATACCAAATCGTGAGTCATACGTCCTAAAACCAATAATTTCATTTTCAACAAAATTGACCTGATCAAAATCAGGGTCTGGCAGAACAATCTCACTTTCATGCTG
>JBHEOF010000176.1:0-3646 GCA_046261715.1 Bacteroidales bacterium | reverse complement strand
TTCTAACAGTTATACATCCCACTTTTGAAGAAATAGCCATTTTAGCCAGTATAGTAGTTATCAGAACAATGATAAGCTACTTCCTTGAAAAAGAAATTGAGAAATTCAATCTTGCTGAATAGATTGAAATTGTGATTATGGATTAATTGACAGCGTGATGAATTGAAGTGGTGTAATAACTGTGTTGCCAACCTAAAACAAAAGAACAATGAATGACTTTCTGGAATTAAAACTGTTTGACATAGGAGCCTCTTCCCTCAAAGTTTCAAACCTTATCAATTTAGCCATTTATGTTATATTTATTATTATATTTCTTTACATTTTAAAGCGACTGATATACCGTTCAAAGAGAATTGATAAAGCCAAAAAATTTTCACTAAATAAGCTTCTGCAGTATGTTGTTGTCATTCTATCGTTTATTGCCGGATTGCGGATTCTGGGGCTTGATATCACAGTGCTGCTGGCGGGTTCCGCCGCATTACTGGTTGGGCTGGGTTTTGGGTTGCAGCATCTGTTCAACGACTTTATTTCGGGCGTTATATTGCTTCTCGATGGTACAATTAAGATGGATGATATTATTGAAGTAAATGGGGTTATTTACTTGGTGCAGGATATTAATTTCAGAACCACAACTGTTATCGGAAGAAATGAAGACTACGTTATCCTTCCCAACTCCGAGCTTACTTCAGGCAAGGTTGTTAACTGGACCCACAGCCTGGTTTCTTCACGGTTTAAAATCAGTGTTGGTGTTGATTACTCAACAGATATTGAACTGCTTATGAAGGTGCTAAAAGATGCTGCAGTAAGCCATTCGCAAATTTTAAAGCAGCCCGAACCCTTTGTGCGCTTCGAGGATTACGGCGATTCAGCACTGATTTTTGGAGTATACTTTTTTTCAGATGAAATATTCAGGGCAGAGCGTATTAAAAGCGAAATCAGAGTTGAAATATTTAAAGTACTTAAAGCCAGTAATATCAGCATTCCATTCCCTCAGAGAGTGGTTCACCACAAAAAAAGTTAGTAATGGATAAACGAGTTGAAAAATTTCTTTTTATTTTAAACGTAAAGAAAAATACAACCGTATTTAATGGAAATGTGCGTTGCAAGTTGATGTTTATTGACCTTAAAATTCTAATAAAATGAGCACTAAAGGAAAAACAGATTGATGAAATGGTAAATAGAGATGAAGAGTTTTAAGCCATAAAAGATATTGCCAATGCCCGATTAAAACTTCAGTTTGCTCTGATTAGGTATGGTTGCCGGTAAAATATTATAACCAACAGGTGTTGAATTATGGAGATCGAAATACAAATATTATGGGATTTTCTTACGGCACTAGGTGTAGGCCTGCTAATAGGGATAGAACGGGGCTGGAAAGGCCGTGTAAAGGATGAAGGAGACAGGGTAGCTGGAATTCGAACATTTGCACTGACCGGTCTATTGGGAGGAATCATAGGAATATTATCAGGTCTTGTTGGAGAGTGGCTTCTGGCAGCTGCCTTTTTCTCGTTTACCCTGCTGGTGGCTGTAGCCCACTTTGTTAGTTCCAGAGAAAGTGAAGATGTTGGTATAACAACAGAGGTTGCTTTGCTTATAACATTTAGCCTGGGAATATGGACTTCTTTCGGAAGTCCTATCAATGTGTTTATTGTAGCGGTAATTGTTGTAGCTTTTCTGGGTTACAAGCCCGAAATCCACAAGTGGATAAAAAACATTGAAACGAAAGAAATTTATGCTGGCATAAAGTTTCTCATCATCTCGGTTATTATGCTTCCATTGCTTCCCGATCAGGGATACGGGCCTTTTGAGGCGTTAAATCCATATTGGCTCTGGTGGATGGTTGTACTGATCACCGGACTTTCATTTATCGGATACTTAAGCATAAAAAAATTAGGGGATCGGATTGGGGTTCTTCTTACTGCACTCACCGGCGCGCTTGCATCATCTACAGCCGTAACTTTAAGTCTGGCCAATATGGCCAAAAAAACACGCGTAAGTAATATTTATATGGCGGGTGTATTGATTGCATCTGTTATTATGTTTATTCGGGTTATGATTGAGGTGGCTATTGTTAATGCAAAGCTGATTAGCACGCTATGGCCCCCGGTATTGAGTATGATCATATTTACACTGTTGGGAATATTTTGGTTGTGGAAATCCGGCCGTGAAAAAGATGATAAAAAGAAATCGCCATTAAAGCTTAAGAACCCTTTTCAAATAAAAATGGCAATACTATTTGCAGTATTACTGGCTGTAATGCTTTTGCTGGCTGAAGCCATGAAAGTATGGTTTGGGGATGAAGGGATTTATATTTTAGCTGTTGTTTCCGGCTTGATGGATGTAGATGCTATAACGCTTTCACTCTCAAAAATGGCAACTGAAGAGTTAACCGAACAAGTTGCTGTAACCGGAATCGTAATTGCTGCAGTAACAAATACGATCGCTAAAGGGCTTTTGTTTGCTTTTATTACCAATGTGAAGCTATCTGTAAAATTAATTCTCGTGATGGTTGGAAGCGGCGTGACAGGCATTCTTGTTGTTTTATTTGTGTGACAACTTAGAAGATATGAGGGCTTTATCGGGACGATGACAAGCTAATTTTTGGAGAAAAAAATTGCTAATCTTAATAACACTAATTGAATGAAAAGCAAATAAACTGATTTGTAAAATGTTGCAAATTGATATTTATTAATCTTTAAATTTCCAAAACCATGAATAGAAAAGAAAAAGTAAAAAAACAGATTGATGAACCGAGCCATAACAATAACTATTAACACACAAGGATGATTATAATTTCGCAACATGGTAAAACATACATTACGAGTAATCTTGGCGAGCTCCATCTGACCAATTAAATAAAATTATAAACAGATGAAAACATTAGCTTTTTTGATTGACGAAATGCAAAGCGCGAAAAAACTGATTCGCTACGCAGCATTATTAGGCAAAGATTTGAATGCGAAGGTTCATGTTTTGCACGTTCAGTTGCCATATGTGCCTTGTGCCGGAGGATTTGATACTCATGCACATGCCGGTGACATGGGTGCAGGAAGTATGCCTGATCCAGCCTGGCTGCATGAAATAGAGAAAGATGTTAAGCAAACTGTAAAGGATTATATCAAAGACATAAAGAAGGAATTTACAGATATTCCTTCCATTATTTTTAATTCTGAACTGGGTGATGCATCGAAAATACTTGAAGATAAAGTTGAAAAAGGCGTTTATGACATGGTGATGCTTCAGGGGAGTTCTGATAGGGCATCATGGATGCAAAACCCGGTTGCCATGGACATCGTGCGCAAGTTGCCGTGTCCCGTTTTTATTATAGAGCCTGACACAAAATATCAACCTTTCAAAAAAATCGTCTATGCTACCGACCACAAGGAGGAAGATGTATCGACACTGAAACGTTTAATCCATTTGGGAAAGCCTTTCAGCCCGGAAATCCTTACGCTTCATGTTACGGATGATGAACAGTTCAGAAAAAAGATTTTGAAGGAAGGATTTGATGACATGATCAGGGAAAAAGTCGGCTATGAAAATGTAATCGTAAAAGTACTGGAGGTTGATGATGATGATAAGGATGATGATGAAAAAGTGGATGCATTCTTTAGTGAATGTGATCTGATTTTAAAGACATTGTTCA
>JBHEOF010000175.1:0-3685 GCA_046261715.1 Bacteroidales bacterium | reverse complement strand
GCTTGAAAAGGTGGAAATGCTTATGAATCTTTATCCGGGTATGAATTTTATTCTCATTGGTGATAGCGGCCAGCATGACCCCGAGCTTTATGCCGAGGTGATGGAAAAGTATCCGGGCAGGGTGAAAGCTGTATATATAAGAGAAATTAAACAGGTGAGCCAGCAAAGAAGAAGACTTCTTGAAGCCAAGGTAAAGGATCCTGAAGCTCCTGATATTATTTTTGTGGAAAATACCCGGCAGGCCATTGATCATGCAAAAACACACAGTTTAATACCGATTGAAGAATGAAGGAAAATATTTTATATATTCTAAATCCTGTATCAGGAAAAAGGAGCGACAGAGATGCTGTATTTGAATCGCTAAAGGAAATAGCCGGAAGTTCAAATTTGGAAGTATTAGAAACCAAAGGAGAAAATGATCCTGAAAGAATAAAAGAAAAAATCAGGAAAGATAATCCGGATAAGATATGGATTGGCGGAGGAGACGGTACAATCAGATTGGTTGCCGGTGCCCTGGAAGATACTGATATTCCGATGGGGATTATTCCTCTGGGTTCAGCAAACGGCCTGGCAAAATGCCTTGATATCAATGATATTGATGATGCTTTGCAGACAATTAATTCGGGCAAAACCCGCAAACTCGATGTGTTACAAATCAATGGTGAATTGTGCCTGCACCTTAGTGATTTTGGCTTCAATGCCGGACTGATCAAAAAATTTGAAGAGGAAGAAACCGAGAGGGGAATGATTGCTTATTTCAGGAGTTCTTTGAAACAGTTTCAGGAAATGAAACCCTATACTTTTGGATTAAAAATTGACGGAAATGAAATGAAAACTGAAGCAAAAATGCTCATCATTGCCAACGGCGACAGATATGGTACAGGGGCAATTATTAATCCGGCAGGCAAGATTGATGATGGCAAATTTGAAATTATTGCCTTAAACCCGGATGGTATTGATGAAATGGCAGAAATATCCATGGCAATGTTTACAGGAACACTTGATGAATCAGAAAATGTAAAAATATTTTCTGCTGAACAAGCAAACATAATCAACTATGATAATGCTGATTTTCAAATAGATGGTGAGATAATGGATGCCGTAAAAGAAATCGATGTCATATGTAAAAAGCAAAAATTCACCTTTTTCAAATCAGAATAAAGTAAATATAATACTCAAATACTCATAATAGAGTTTGATATTGATTTTTTAGTTTACTATTCGCTACATTGGCTATAAAAAAACCCGGAAACCTGATAATAGCTTCCGGGTTTTGTTATTAAGTCAAAATTATTTTTATAATCCAAGAACATCTTTCCCTTGTTTAAAAACAATATCAACAGGTATACCGGTATCATTCACCCTTTCAAGGTCCTGACGAAGCTGGTCAGTCATAACACCATCGTTTTCAACCCATTGTTGTGCAGCAGCATAATCGCCGTCGCCCTGAATAACAATGATCTTTTCAACCAAAGATGTTACGGCATCCTTCATTTCTTCGAAATTTACTTTGTATGTACCATCTTCCTGGAAAAGGAAAGCACCATTATCGGCAAAATACTTCAAATTTAGCATATTGGCCCTTCCGTGAGCACTGGAAGCACCGAAGCGGCTTGAACGGAATATTCCGGCAAAAAAGGTAACATAATTGTTCATCACTTCCCCGCTGGTAATCTCACCCATTTCATATAATTGCGTAACCAGGTAAAGCCCCATAATATCGGCTTTGGCTTCTTCAATGGCTGAATAATATTCGCGTAAAGACTCACGTACAGGCATATCGCCCCTTACGGTATTTTTAATTCCCATGCCATGTGCTACCTCATGGAAGGTAGTGTTTTCAAAGAATGCATCAAAAGTAATGTGCTTACGCTGGCTTTCATCGATAAGAATTTCGGTAATGGGAACCAGAATTTTATCAAACTTTGCCTTCATGGAGTTCTTTAATTGCAATTTGCGGCTACCCACTTCCAAATGAATGATTGGGTCGTTGGGCAGGTTAATGGCAATGGTTTTTGATCCTGCATTGCAATCACCCGCATAATAAAGGGCATAATACACATTCATGTCGGCATCGGTTCCTGGTTCCTCGGCTTTATATTCAGGTTCAACCGGTAATCCGGCCTGTAAGCCGGGGAGCATAGCATTGTATTTCTCCAGTTTTGCACTCCATTCCAGGTCTTTTACCAAAACAAAAGCTTCATGTGCCGCTTTGTATCCAAATAGTCGATCTTCATAATTTTCGATAGGACCAACAACAAAGTCAATATTGGATTCTTTCATTTCCATCCAGGCAAAATCGCTGGGTAAATAATCATCAGTAAGCAAAGCTTCGGCCCTGACCTCGAGATATTTTTTTAGTCCGGGGTCCTCGGCCAGTTCAGCGGCCTGAAGCATCAGGCTTGCAGCTTCTTCATGTTGTTGCTTAAAAGCTTCGGAATATGGGATGGCAACAAGATTTCCTTCGTCATCGCGGCGAATAAGTGTGTAAAGACTCGATTTTGTTGGCTCATCCCATGCTTCAAATTCTTCACGGGACATATCCAGCGGATAAAAGTTTGCGCCCAGGGGTTTCTCCTCAGGAAATCCTTCCAGGAATGCCATATTAGCATCCAAACGATCCCACGGACCATAGTGAATTTTTGCATACTCCCTGGCAAAATCATTTTCTATCATAGAAAACAATTCTTCCTTATCGCCATAGGATTGCATCCAGAAAATGTCATCCATAATATCCGCAACATCTATGAGTATACGGATGATCTCTTTTTCATTTTCACTCAACCAACTCAGATCAGTTGTAAGGGTTACTTCTTCGAATTTTGCAAGTTTTTCTTTCATTTCTTCTGTTAAGGGGTCTTTGGGTGATTCACATGCTGGTATAATAAACATAGCTATTAAAGCAAATGATAACACCGGAATTAGTTTTTTCATGTCAATTTTGTTTAAATGAATTTCTGTGCTTTTTCAGATATTGTTCAAAATTAACAAATCTACAGATTTTTAACCGCATATCAACTTGTTTTTAAAAAGCATTATTTTTGTGGCTATTTTTAGCTTGTTAAATTTAAAGCCTTGCAACATGGACATGATACTTTTGGCTTTGTTTTATGTGTTCACGCCACTTCTCATTCTTTATCTTACTTATCGTTATCGTACCGCCCATAAAATTGGTGCGGTAATAATTGCTTACCTGATAGGGCTTTTACTCGGTAATATTGGCCTGATACCATCACCCGGGCCTGTCCTGAACGAGATCATGCTTATAACGCCTGATGTTTCAATGGAAGATCTGGAAGCAATGAAAGAACAGAATATAGTTGGTTCTGAAGATATTATGGCATTTCGTGTGTATAAACTTCGCGACCTGCTCATGACCATTACCATTCTTCTTGCCATTCCGCTGATGCTATTTTCCACCAATATCAAACAATGGCGGCAAGTGGCAGGCAAAACACTCGTATCATTGATAATTGGGTTGTTTGCTGTTCTTGTGGTTATAATTGCAGGCTTTTTTATATTTAAAGACAGCGGAACAAAAGATATGTGGAAGGTGGCCGGTATGCTTGTGGGCGTTTACACCGGTGGCACTCCCAACCTGGCTTCCATAAAAATGGCGCTGGATGTTGATCCTGAAATTTATATCCTTACCCATACTTATGACCTTATAATAGGTGTTTTTTAC
>JBHEOF010000174.1:515-3690 GCA_046261715.1 Bacteroidales bacterium | reverse complement strand
GGCTGTTTTAAGGCTTTTCCCCCGGGGAATCGACACCTCTTTAAAGAACGACTCATTATTTCCGGGCTGAACTTTTGCACCGGCATTGCGCGCGAATTCTTCAATCTTACTATTGCCGTAGCACCGGGACCATTCATCGCAGGTATGGTCAAAAACCATAACTTCAGAAGCCCCTGCATCCAAACAACTCTTTATAACCCGGGCAATCAGTTGCGGGTTGGTATTTGCCGCTCTCTCAGGTGGTGCATCCCATCCGATATTCGGTTTTACCAACACTTTCTGTCCTGGTTTTACAAATTTTCCCATACCGCCCAGCTCGGCAATGGCACGGTCAAACATCGCCACGGCCTCGCCTCCACGCACGGCTACCAAATCGTATTCGCCCTCTTTTGCTGTCATGCCTACAGCATGAAGCCCGCCAAAAGAAGTCATTAATCCTCCTGCCAAACCAATACCGGCACCTTTAATTATAAATTCTCTTCGTTTCATATTCTTCCCTTTTTCTGTTTTAATTTTTTATTCGCGGAGCACATGGTTTTGTTTTTTTAAAACCAATTTGTTCCCGCCATTCTATTGCATCCTGTTTTCAAGCAAGGCAAAAAATGCCTCCATTGTATTTTTTTCTGTACCCATAATACCGCTCAGGTATTTTCCGGTTGCATAAAGCAATACACTACCATTATAAGTATCCTCGACAATGTACTTATTGGAGTCTCTTTTATCTTTTGGAAATTCTAAAAAATCAAGGTAATCATTCAAAATCTTTTGGGCTTCCTGCTCATCTTCCGGACTGATGATAAAAACCTGAAAAGACTCTCCATCTTGTTTGTAATCGGCTGTAAATGCAGAATGCAGAAAACCGTACCCCAAGAAACCACCGGCAATGTATTTTTCAGAATTGGGAACTTTTCCTTTTTCCGGGAATAAAGACAATTCCCGGGGTAATTTATCATTACCACCAAGTTTATCATCAATTAATCCAGCCAGGTTTTTCAGGGATTCGTTTAATCCTTTTTCACTGGCAGTAAGCTGCACATAATAAGGCCCGGTTATAAAGTAATAGGCCTCGACGCTGTTAAACCCCTGTGCCCCGGTTTCATTAAACTCATAATCACTGCTTCTTTCCTGTGAATATATGCCAAAAGTGTTTGTAGGATTACTGTGTTCATAAATGTAAACTTTAATCCTCCGTTCCTGTACATCAGAGTATTCGGCTGTATAGAGCCGCTGAAAATCGTAGCTCAGGTAAGAATCTGCCGCTCCGTTGATAATGTCCCAAAGGTTGTCGGGTGTATAAACCATTTCTCCCACATTCAGCTCCCAACCTTCAAACGTTGGAAACATATCTTTAGCATTATTCGAACTGTTTGCTGAAAGAAAGAGAAGGACAATTAACCCCGTTGTAATTATTCTTTTGAAGTCCGTAATTGTATTCATTTCAAAAAATTTTATGCAAGAAAATCATCCGGTATCGTGGTAATTCGGGAAATATCAGCCACTTTTTCGGGAATATTAAAACCTTTTATGCAACTGGCAGTGCAGATTGAACAATCAGTACACGGATTTTCTGATATGCCCAGACTGGCAATTTCCTGTTTTGCTTTATTCATTTCTCCGTAACCATAGGCATACATATACGCGCGCATCATGTCAGGGATGGGAAGATGCTTGTTGCATGTGTTTGTACACTGCTGGCACCCGTTACAGTATAAACCTTCCTGCGAGTATGCGAAAGAGAGGAATTCCTCTTCCTCTTTTGTGAGGGAAAGATTGTTCATAACATCCAGATTCTCCTCCAGTTCCTTAAAAGTAGTTATTCCGGGAATAGTGGTATGAACATGGCCATTTTTAAGCGCCCATTTAAGGGCAGCCTGAAACTGCATTTTTTCGGCATCCTTCCCAAGTTTTCCGCCGGCCATGGTTTTCATGGCAATAATTCCAATGCCCGCCTCCGAAGCTTCATTAATGCGCTTTGTGAGCAGTTCTACATGATCCTGTTTGAAATTATACGCCGTAAGGATAACTTCATAAACTCCGCTGTCAATGGCAGCCTTTATTACTTCCGGTTCATTGCTGTGGGTCGATACCCCAACATGTAAAGCTTTTCCCTGGTCCTTTGCAGTTTTTAATGCATCAAGAGTGTCTTCTGATAAAACCTGCTCGCGTGAATCTAAAGCATGTACATAAAGAATATCCACATAATCCATCTTCAGGCGTTCCAGACTTGTATCTAACTTTTCCAGAAAACCTTTCTTTTCTTCAGGTTTTACTTTGGTTGAAATAGTAAAGGAATCACGAGGATAATCTTTTAAAACCTCTCCCAGCATTTTTTCGTTGTTGCCGTTTTGGTAAACATAGGCCGTGTCAAAATGTTTAACCCCGGCTTTTAACGCGGCTTTTATCAGATTTGAATTGTCAGCACGCATTACCCCAAAGCTGACTACCGGCAATTCCATTCCGGTTTTTCCAAGTTTCCGGGTAATAATTTTACCTTCGTTTTCTTCCTGATTGAAAGTGTTCATTGATTCTGAACCTTTGGCATCATTTATCAAAAAGATACCAGTTCCACCCAAAACAGAAGTTTTTAAAAACAATCTTCTGGTAAAATCCGTATTTTTTCTGTTGGTTTTTTTCATGATTTTCGGTTTTTTTGATTTTACAAAGCAAAAGCTACTGATCACGCGTAAAGTTAAATGGAAAATTACTCCAAAACAAATCATTAACAAATCATTTAAATAAAAAAAGTAAAAAAAGTTTGGTAAGCTTTAAATCATTTCGTTATTTTACGAAATACGAACAGTAAATAAAACAGACAGATAAATTTTCAACAAATGTCAAATAATAAATTACACCACGCCATCCTCGGAACCGACTTCTCAAAAGCTGTTTCCGAAATAATTGCTAATTCCGAAATGTTTAAAACCATCGGAATTGAAAAAATTACCCTGGTTCATGTACTCAACCTGAGAGACCGGATAATGGTGGAACAGTTTACCATAGAAGGGCTGGAGGAAAAGCTGAAAGCACAGAAGGAAATATTGGAAGAAAAAGGTTTCGGGGTGGAAGCCGAACTTGTTTTTGGCATTCCTCACATTGAACTGGAAAAGAAAAGAAAGGAGAAAGGCGCCGGGCTCATAATAGTCGGCTCACACGGGCGCACCAGTTCTTCTTCAAC
>JBHEOF010000174.1:0-481 GCA_046261715.1 Bacteroidales bacterium | reverse complement strand
ATTGACCATATTTTGCTACCAACCGACTTTTCCGACTTTTCTGAAGAAGCCTTTCAAAGCCTGAAAAACCTGGATGTAAATTTGCCGAAAGTAACGCTGCTGCATGTGCAGGATGAGGTAAAAATTGGCAAACACCTGGAGCATAAATTAGACGAGTTCAATAAAATTGATAACGAACGGCTCAACCGGTTGAAAAAAGCGTTGCAAGCTGCACATCCTGAAACCAGCGTGCAAATTGAACTCACATACGGCAAACCCACAAAAGTTATTCTGAATTTCATCAAAGAAAACGGGGTTACCCTTACTGCAATGGGAAGCCAGGGACGCGGATTTTTCGAGGAAATTTTAATTGGCAGCGTGAGTCACCAGGTTGCGCGGAAGTCAGTTTCAAATGTTTTTATTGTTCCTCTTTCCAAAAAATTAAAATGAATACGATGCAAGATTTAAATAGTAAATCAGAAAATATTAAACAGATTCTTGG
>JBHEOF010000173.1:0-3720 GCA_046261715.1 Bacteroidales bacterium | reverse complement strand
TCTATGTTGAAAACCAAACAATATTGCTAAATTTTCTTTATTTCAGTTCTTTTTCTTTTCTAAATGCCCGCAACAGTTCAATACAAGGTTCTGTCAAGGCCGGAGCGTAGCGGAGTTTATATAGCCTTGACGGGTTCTTGGATTGAACTACCTTGCATTAGAAAAGGAAATAGAGCGACATTAATCTTTCCTTTTTAACTTTTTCTTCAATACCTCTTCAATCAATCTTCTATCAGCGGTCGGTACATTGCCGCAATGTGTTTTTCATTTTAAAGAGGAAGGGGACGTAGCCTCTGCGTAGCGGTCTTTCCTGGATACCAGTTGCTGCAATCGCAGTATTCCGTTTGTTCCCCTATCCAATTTTTCAAGGTCTTGAAGTTTCATTATCTTTTCATTGGACAACCCCTAAACTGTAAGGTTGCCGGTTTAAAAGTACAAAGCGCATGCGGCTTAGGAGCTTTCTGGCAATGCGGATGATTGCTTTGTTTTTGTTCATCCTTTTGCTCAGTTCGTTGAATTTCAGCATCAATGCCGGATCTTTCCGAATGGCCTGCCAGGATGCTTCTATCAGCATTATTTTCAACTCTTTTCTTCCTCGTCTGGTTAATTTGCCAACCTGCATTTTATCACCCGATCCATACATCCTGGGGACAAGCCCAACATAATTACATAAATCATCCAAGCGTGCAAAGCGGCCAATATGGCCAATCTGGGTCAAAAAGGTTATGGCTGTTATTGGGCCAACACCAGGGGTGCTCAGCAACAAAATGTAATTGTCTTTATATTTATCGCACTGGGACAACTTTCTTATTTGTTTTTCCAATAGCAGAAGTTCTTGCCGTTGGCTTTCACCTATGCGGATATAATTGTCAATAGCCTGTTTAAGGCTCTGATGGTCAACTTCCAGGTTTTTTAACCAGTTGAGATACACCTTTGACCAATGCCTGGTTTGTGCCGATGTAAAACGCTCAGGGATGGCTATCCCAAATTGAAAGAGCAGCGATTTGATCCTGTTTTTGGTACGTGACACATCCTTGACTTGTCGAAACCGTTGCCGCACTAAGGCCCGGTCGGCTTCAAGCTCCGGATCGGGTATGTCGATGGCTTCAAATTCATTGCTTCGCAAAGACCTGGCCAGCTTGCGGCTATCTGCTTTATCGGTTTTCTGTTCTTTCTCCTTTTGGGTGGTCGGAACATCGGCTGGGTGTATGACAATACAGTTGACGCCTAACTGGTTCAGTTTCCGGCATGAATCAAACCCACTAAATCCAGCTTCATAAACAGCATGATAAATGGCCCCGGGAAAGTTCCGGTTTAAATAACCTGCCAACAGCTCTGGGTCAGGATTCTGACTATAAGTTTTATGTTCGTATTTTTCTCCTAAAATAGTCACGATCCAGTTTTTCTTATGGGAGTCAATTCCTACGTAAAATGATTGCCCTTTAAATGAATCTTTCGTAATTTCGTTTCGCATAAGCTTTATTTTTAATTTGTAATTAGTTTTGTCGCTAACTAAATTAAGAATTTTAGCTTATGCTTTTTCATTTTTCAAACATAACACCTCTGCGAGAGAATAACTTTCGTGCCCTTCGACAGGCAAGGGACCCTCATACCCCATACCCCGCAACTTTCTTTATCCGTGTAATTGGCTTCGCCGAGCTTCGGTTCGTGGTGGAGCTAATTCGATGCCACAGAGGAACGACCGGGCTCATTTTCAGCAGTAGTATGGCCACGGGATCCTTCGCTCCGCTCAGGATGACAAGGCTGGCACGAATGGGGAGGAGAAGAAAAGGGTCGGCTGCGCCGACCCTTTTCTTCTTTTTCCTCTATCCTCCTGACGACGCCTGTCATCCTGAACGAGGCACGAGTGAAGGACCCCGCAGCCATTGCAGCCCGATTAAAAAGGGCATCTTCCTGATTCCGGGCACGAGCTGTAGTCGTACCCGGAAAACATTCGTTTCTTAGTGGCTAACAACATTGCATTTTATTTACAATTACCTCTAAAATTTATTACCTTTACTTTTAATTTTCATGATTATTAAATATTTAATTTTAAATTTTCATGTATTCGAGAAGCCAGATTTTCAAAGATTCGGGCGAAGAAAGCTTTTTTCTTTGGGGAGCAAGACAAACGGGTAAAAGTACCTTACTCAGCAGACGTTATAAAAACCATTTATATATTGATTTGCTGTTGTCAGATGTTTTTGAGCGCTACAACCGCAATCCGGGGCTGTTAAGAGAAGTGGTTATGGATGGAGCCCAACCGGTTATTATTGATGAAATACAAAGAATTCCTGCATTGCTTCATGAGGTGCAATGGCTGATTGTCAATACGGGTGTAAAATTTATTCTCAGTGGTTCAAGTCCCCGGAAAATTTTAAAATCAGGCACAAATCTTATGGGTGGACGGGCATTACGTTATGAACTTTATCCCTTGATAAAAGAAGAAATTCCGGACTTTGATCTTTTGCGTGCATTGAACCATGGCTTGTTGCCCCGTCATTACCTGTCGGAAAGACCGCAAAAACTACTTTCTGCATATATAGGCAGCTACCTGCAGGATGAAATTATTGCAGAAGCGAAGATCAGAAATATTGCGTCTTTTACCAGGTTTCTGGAGATTGCAGCTTTCAGTAACGGAGAAATGGTAAACTATTCCAATATCGGATCAGACTGTGGTGTTAGTCCCCCCACAGTCAGAGAATATTTTCAGATACTGGAAGATACCTTAATTGGCAGATTTGTACCCTCCTTTCAGAAAAAACCCAAACGTCGTATCATACAATCCCCCCGGTTTTACTATTTCGATGTGGGCATTGCCAATTATCTTCTGAAGCGCGGAAATATTCTGCCTGGAAGTGAAACCTTTGGTAAGGCTTTTGAACATTATATTTACCATGAAATATACGCACACCGGCATTATACACAATCAGATTATCCGATAAGCTACTGGCGCACCACATCAGGACTTGAGGTTGATTTTATACTTGGAGATCATGAAGTTGCCATTGAAGTAAAAGCAACTACCAATGCATCAGCAAGGCACCTGAAGGGCCTGAAAAGCTTTGCTGATGAATATACCGTAAAACGTAAAATTCTGGTATCTCTCGATCCCTTACCCAGAAAAACCGGTGATATAGAAATACTCCCCTGGAGCAGGTTTCTTGAAATGTTATGGAATGGCAAGATCATTTCGTAGGTTTGAAATGGGATTCTGACATCTCTCTGGCAGATTCCGGGCACAAGCTGTAATCATTTTCTTCTTAACCTTAATCTTAACCTTGAACTTATCAGCTTTAAACCATATAAGACATGTAAGGTTATATAAGGCATTTAAGATTTCTGATCTTAACCTTAATCTCAATCTTAATCCCGCATCTTTTCAGTCGCGGGACTTCGCGAAAAGCTCAGCCTAATCCAAATCCGTGCATCTGTGGCATATTCATGACCCATCCCCGTCCCTTCCCTACGAGCATGGAAGGGTGTTCCGGGCTGCTGAAGGTTGTCATTTTCTTCTCAACCTTAATCTCAATCTTAACCTTAAAAAATCCGTGCATCCGTGGCGAAAAAATAAATCCGGGCACGAGCTGTAGTCTTACCCGGAAAAGCATCCCATGCTTTTCAAAACTGCGTCTCTGCGGCTTCTATGTTGAAAACCAAACAATATTGCTAAATTTTCTTTATTTCAGTTCTTTTTCTTTTCTAAATGCCCGCAACAGT
>JBHEOF010000172.1:639-3726 GCA_046261715.1 Bacteroidales bacterium | reverse complement strand
TCTCAAATAATCCAAACTACAGTTCGCTGGAAAGCATTCCTGCTGGTGAATTATCCCGAATTGTTAAATACCATATAGTTCAAAATCCCTGGACTAAAATGCAATTGCGTTCATTGGATGTTTTCGGATGGATTGATACGCTGGATATTAATAACAACGAGCCCAGAGGTTTTAAGCGTGAAACACTTTTACTCAACGATAATCGTAAATATGGAGTATCTTCCACAGGTTCGGGTTCAGGTTCGCGAACGATTATTGTTGACACTTTAAATACTGGATTCCATAGAATAAATGTAACCGATTCCCGTAAATATGCTCCGTTTTTTTTCCAGGAATATTTTGATATTTATGATTTAAATAAAAGTGATTATGAATTTTATTTCAACAGGTCATTTGAAAGTTCAAATGATATATATTTTGTGAATGCCAAAATTGAAAGTGAAGAGATTTTTGCTGAAAATGGATTTATATATATTGTTGACAGGGTAGTGGAGCCGTTAAAAACCGCATATCAAATCATTGAAAATACTGAAGGAGCAAATCAATATACTGACTTTCTCAATTTATTAAACACTTACCCTGTATTTTTTTATGACCAACGGGAAACGTTCAATCAACCGGGAGCAGACCAGGGAATACAGGTTGATTCACTTTTTTATTTAACCTACCCTGAACTTCTTTTCGATATAAACAATGAAAGAACCAGGGCTCCCCGGGGAACTTTTGGTTTACCCCCAAATGTTACCATACGTTACCATAACGGATTATTAGCGCCAACCAATGCCGCATTTCAGGATTTCCTTGATAACTATTTTAGAATACCTCAGGGCTGGCAAAATTTGGATAATGCACCCAACCATATTAAAAGACTTATAGCAAGGTCTTATATGTCATATAACCCGATATATCCTACCGATTTTGAAAAGGGTTTTTACAATGGAGAAGAAGATATTGTCAGGCTTCAAAATGATAATATTGTAGAAAAACGTTTTGGGAGCAATGCTACTTTCATCGGATTAAATGAAGCATTAGTACCCAGAGCATTTAGCAGTGTAACCGGCCCGATTTATTTAAGACAAGGTTACAGAAAGGTTATGTTTGCCATTGAAGCTTCCGGACTATTGCCGGCATTAAAAAGGGAGAATAAGGATTATGCCCTCTTTGTAGAATCGGATGCTAATACGGACCTCGATTCATCCTTCTTTTATAATGGCCAGAATTTTTCAGCTATAGAGATTACCGGCGGAGGATTTTTTGAAAGAGTGGGGCTGACTACGAACGATTTGAGAAATTTGCTTTTAAATCATGTTGCGGTACGAAATCCCAGAGGGATTGCAAAAAAAGAATTTATACCCAACCTGGCCGGAAACTATTTGATTTTTGATAACGAAACAGGTGAGGTTTCAGGAACGGCAGAAACAACCTATGGGTATAACGGGTCAGTGGTTCAACCTAATTTCCCGCGACTTATTGATTTTGGTTCAGATAATGGTTCAACCTATGATATTGATAATTGGTTTAGCTTTACTACATCGGACATTTATACAATCATTTCATCGCGTTATCCGGTATTTCATAATTTATTAAGAACTGCCGGATTGGCACTTGATAAGGAATTCCGTTATACTTTTATTTCCAATAATGAGACTTACACCGTTTTTGTACCGTCGCAAATTGCACTTGGTAAGGAAGATTTTAGCTCACTTTCAATAGAAGAACTTCGGCGTTTTTTACTGCTGCATTTTGTAAGAGGAAAGATAATTTTTACAGATGGTTCAACTGCACCCGGTTACTTTAATACTGAGAGAGTGGATGAAAAATCTACTCCGTTTACTCCAATTAACACTCAGATTTATATTGAGCCAGGTTATGATATTATAAAACTAAGAAGAGTGAACGGAATTGAAGATATTGAAGTATTGGAATCGGAAACGTCAAACAGACTTGCTGGCGTGAGAGATGTAGGATCTATACAGGCAGCTTATCCATCCATGTTTAATAATGCAGTTATACATGAAATTGATCAGGTTTTAAAAGTTGAAGAACTTGATACAAAATAATTTTAAGAATAGTAATCCTTTTAGGTTTCTGATAAAATGAAAAAATTCAAATTAGCAATATTTGTCATTATAACTTTAATTGGCTTTTTTAAGGTTAATGGTCAGCAACAAACCATTATAAGAGGGCGGGTAATTGATGCAGGGGATAAAACAACTATTATAGGTGCTAATGTTATTGAATATGATGCTGAAGAACGTGTTGTGAATGGAACAATAACAAATGTTGACGGTGATTTTGTTTTACAAATGAGGGATCCATCCAATATTGTAAAAATTAGTGTAATTGGTTATAAGGTAAAACAAATTGATGTAACTCCGGGACAATCAATTATGGTTGCAATGGAAACCGATGATGTGGCTATTGGCGAGGTTACTGTAACTGCCGAGTCAAGATCATCTACTGGTCTGACAAATCTGGCAGACAGGGATAAAGCGTCTTCAAGTGTTAAGGTTGATTTAATGGACATGCAGGATGCCGGTGTATTATCTGCTGCAGATGCTTTGCAGGGAAAAATTAGTGGGCTTGACATTATATCCGCTTCGGGAGATCCCGGCTCCGGTTCTCAACTGGTAATTAGGGGACTAAGTTCAATGGGTAACAATCAACCTTTGATTGTAATTGATGGCATTCCGCAATTCCGGGTTTCAAGTAGTTTCGATTTGACCTCAGCAGATACTGAAGACATTAGTAATCTTATCAATATAGCTTTACAGGATATTAAATCCATAGAGGTATTAAAAGATGCAGCATCCACTGCGGTGTACGGGTCGCAAGGTGCAGATGGTGTATTGCTGATTGAAACACATAAAGGAAGAATGGGAAAGGTTCAATTCGATTATCAATACCGAAATAACCTGAATATTCAACCACCTGCCATTCCTATGCTTGATGGCGATGAGTATATTATGCTTCAGCTTGAGGAGTGGCATAACAGCCGCGGGGTATTTGATGTTCCCTCTGAAATTGCATACGACAGAGACTTTTTTGATTTTTATAACTATTCAGCTAATACGGATTGGTTAGAGG
>JBHEOF010000172.1:243-629 GCA_046261715.1 Bacteroidales bacterium | reverse complement strand
TATTTTACATCTTTTAGTTATCTCGATGAAGAAGGTACCAATGTTAATACAGGATATAATCGTTTTTCTTCCAGAATAAATCTCGATTACTTTTTGTCGCGAAATTTGGTTTTTCAAATTAAATTCAACTATACTTCAAGTACCAGAGAAGCCAATTACGAGATAAACAACAGAAATATTCGTGAGATGGCATATATTAAGGCGCCAAACATGAGTATTTGGGAGCATGACCAGGATGGAAACCTCACCGGCGAATATTTTACACCTATCTCCAGTTATCAGGGGGATGGATTAAATTTTTTCAATCCTGTTGCCGTGGCAGATCTTGGAAGCAGAAACACCTATACTAATGAATTGGACAATACTTTTACCTTGCAATACAGGTT
>JBHEOF010000172.1:0-233 GCA_046261715.1 Bacteroidales bacterium | reverse complement strand
TGGGGGTTAGGAGTTCAAGATCTCCCAGTACCGACATCCAGGATCCCTCGGCTTCCCCTACGATATGGTATATGTATTCCGGAAAAAACGAAAACAGGTTAATTAGAAATGTAAATAACCTAAATTATAAGTTTTTAGACAGGTATATGCTTCAGGGGGTATTAACCGTAGATGGTCATTCATCGTTTGGCCCCAATAACCGTTGGGGAGTATTTAAAGGCGCATTTTTAGGG
>JBHEOF010000171.1:0-3741 GCA_046261715.1 Bacteroidales bacterium | reverse complement strand
TCATGACATTCCAAACCTTCCAAACCCTCCTCACCACCCACCCCGCTTTTATGCTGTATTTTTTTAATGACACCTGTGGTGTGTGCAAAACGTTATGGCCGCGGGTGGATGCACTGGTGAAGGAGAAGTTTCCGCAGATTGAGCTGATACGGGTGCAGGCGGAAGAGAGCCGCGAGCTGGCCGGGCAGCTGCGTATGCTCAGCGTGCCGGGGATGCTGCTTTTCCTGGATGGCCGCGAGTACTTCCGCGCCAATGGCATGATTGCTATGGAAGAGCTGGAAGCAAAAATCGGCAGGCCGTATGGGTTGATGTTTGGTTAGAGAAGGGCACCGGGGAGACGCGGAGACGCGGAGAACCCAGGAGGGGTTTTAACCATATAAGGCATATAAGATTTTTTAAGGCAAATAAGAAAGTGGGAAAGTAGGAAAGTGGGAAAATATGGAAACGCAAGGGTCACAAGGTTTTCCGCAAGGAACGCAAGGAATCAGGTAGCATTTTGCGTGCTTTGCGCTTCCATTGCGCGCTTTGCGTTTAAAAATTACAATCTCAATCTTAACCTTAATCTCAACCTTAACTCCATCCGTGGCTAAAACTAACATGGCAAAAAAAAAGCCCCGCTGCTGATTAACGCTGCGGGGCTTTCGGGGTATTATGATTAAGAAAACTCAGGTTCCGGTTGATTATTTGTCATCATCGTCGTCGTCATCATCATCATCGTCGTCATCGTCATCATCATCAAATTCCACATCCAGAGCATCTTCAATGGCATCAATGATATCATCGGCCAGGTCGTCGTTGCCATCGGGGTCATCTTCCCAGATTTCAATGATTCCATCGCCATTGCCATCAACAGCGTTGAGCAGGCCATTGTCAAGCATTGACTGAATGAGCACAGGTACATAGAATTCAATCATCAGTTGCATTGATTCACCGTTTAACTCAAGGAATTGACCGTCTTCGAATTCAATCTCAAAATCAAAGTCATCATCGTACCAGAAAACAAACGGAGTTTGATCAAGGGTACCAGTAACGTAAAGTGATCTGTTGTAAATTTCGGGTACACTTTCATCCTTGCTGATATCGATATCCACTTCTATTTCATCATACACAGCGTTGGGAATAGTTACATTACCCAGGTTAATACCGTCAAGAGCGTCGGGCGACATCAGGTCAACCAAAAATGGTCCGTAAATGGTGATGTCATCATCATCGTACAGGTCATTCCAGTCATCCATATCGTCATAGTCATCATCCAGATCAAATTCAATCTTGTCAATATTAACGAGGAACTGATCTATTTCGATGGAATTCACTGCATTGCTCTTGGTGCCGTCAACTGATGTGCGGATTACAAGCTGAACTGCTGATTTGTCTTTTTCAAAAGCAGAATCATCATTACAGGATGTAATAAAAAATACTGCTACTAAAGCGAGGGTTGCAAAAATCATCTTTTTCATAATTTCAAATTTTAATTTAGTTAATAATGTATTTGTGTTTCTCTTTTTTCACAAATGATTTCCCCAGGGACGAAAATCTGGCACCCGGGGTTGTAATGGGTGATAAATTTTTTTAAAAAATATAAATATGAAGATATATGATTATGTTGAAAGTGGCTATTGACAAGGTTTTATAGCCTTTAAATATTTCAGGATTTTTTATCCTGATTTTTTTCGATAAGGTTACATAGTATTTCAGGGAGGATGATCCGGTTTCCCGGGAAGAAAACAGCAACTATTACCTGCCCAGGGTGTAATAGATGTTCAGCCTGAATTCGATGCTTCGGTTGTAGGTATTGCTGAAGTTTATGGGCAGGTTGGTTCCGCCCTGATAAATATCTGTTAATCCCCATTTAACATGTACGCCGGGTGAAAATACAATTCTTCGGGCCGGTTGCCATTGCAGATACTGGCCCACCACAATTCCGTAATCAATACCTGAATACAGAGATTTTACATCGAACTGATCGTTTTCAATGATCTCGGTGGCAGAATTCATTGCAGAAACATAAAAGCCCAGCAAGCTTTTCAATGAAAACGGGTTTGCATTTTGTAATATCCGGTTACCGGTTGTGTGGCTTGCCATAAATTCCCACTGCAGATAGTTGAGTGAAATGCTTCTTTGGGTGTACCTGCCATGGATGTATTGCCGGTAGGTTTGGCCGGTGGATGATGATAAAAACAGACCGGTTTCCAGCCCCCAGCGTCTGGTGTGCTGGTAATGCACGTTGATGCCGATATCGGGGTAAAACTTCAGGTTGGTGCGGTTATGATTCAGCCGGTCGAATCCTTCGAAAGTTTCATTGTTGATAAGCCAGGTATTTTTTATGGCAGTGGTAATACCCAGTGAAAATGAACCGGGGCTATTGATATTATTTGAAAATGCATAGGATACAAGGCCATCTGATAAATCAAGGTCATCAATATTAATTTGTATGGGTTCCTTCAATGAAGATTGCATCACAAAATACTCAATTCCATACATGCCTGTTTGCAAAGGTTGCGGAATAAGTGTTTCCGGAATGTTTGCCATAGCAGGCGTATACTCTTCTTCGGCAGAAGCAATCTGTTGCGGTGAAATGAAATCTTCCGTTTCAGTAATGGGTTGAGTATCATCAGGGATTGATACTGCAGTTCCTGGTAATTCTGCCAGTTCTGATGGCCGGTTTTGTGTATCACCGGTAAGGGCTTGCTGATCCTCTTCCGGTGGGGTTGAACCTGAATCAGCAGGAGGTGGGGTGGTAATTTGGGTTTCATCTGCAAGCCGGGGTTCATTTACATCGCGGTTAAGTAACCATATACTCAGTGCGCCAAAGGCTATGAAAGCAGCAACGGCAGCAGCACGCAGTCCGAAATACCAGAAACCTTTCTTTTGGGAATCTGTTTCCAGTTCGGCAGAAATGTTATCCCAGGCTTCTTCTACCACGAGCTTTCTGGAAATATCAGTCCACAGCCCTTCAGGGGCAGATGCTTTTTTTTCAGCCATTTGCCTGCGATAGAGTTCTATGAGTTCTTTTTCCGTCATGCTGTTATATTATTAAGATGCTTCAAGCCATTGTTGTAAAAGTAACTTTGCCCTGCTGTACATGGATTTGGAAGTTCCTTCGGCAATATCGAGCTGTATTGCAATTTCCTTGTGCGAGTACCCTTCAAGCGCAAACAGATTAAAAATTAATCGGGCTCTGTCGGGTAGCCGTTCCACCAGGTTTAGTATTTCCTTTACGTTTTCATTGCTTTGGGTAACATCAAAACCCTGACTCTCATCTTCAATCTTTTCTATATCAACAAAATCATCTTTTTTCTTCTTTTTCCTGTAATGGTCAATGGCCGTATTCACTATGATCCTTCGTATCCATCCTTTCAATGAGCCCTGGTTGTCGTATTGATCCAGACTTCTGAAAACCTTTATAAATCCGTTTTGTAAAATATCTTTGGCTTCATCCAGGTCCGATTCGTATGCCAGGCAAACCACAAACATATCGTCGGCAAATTTTCGGTATAGTTGTTCCTGGGCTTTCCTGTCATTGTTGAGGCAGCCCCGGATCAATTCCTGCTCCGAAAGATCAAAATACTTTGTCATGAACCTACTGTTCCTCAATAATAGCCTTAACAGTATTATTTAGCCTGAATACTATTCTTTCATACAGATCTTCATTCTCATCGGAAGAAATCTCAATATACTTCTTATCATCATCGTCATTATTATCATCACCATCATCATCGCCATCATCGTCATCATCGCCAT
>JBHEOF010000170.1:576-3795 GCA_046261715.1 Bacteroidales bacterium | reverse complement strand
TTAGTTAGTTATATCTGATTTTTAAATTATAGAAAGCACTGAATAGTAAACTTCATAAAAAACATTTGAAAAATAATCTGAATATCATGAAAAAGCATCTTATTGAGGAAATCAGCAGAGGCATTGTATTGATTGTTCTGATCTGTATCCTTTCCACTTCAAAGCTTTCGGCACAGGAGGTAATAGCCGGTGCGGGCAATCACTATGAAGCCGGTGAGATCGGGATCAGCTGGACTTTGGGTGAAACGGTTACCGAAACCTTCAAAGCAGCTGATATTAAACTTACACAAGGTTTTCATCAACCTGTAATTACTATTGTTTCGGTGGATGAAATATTTGTACCGGGTTATGAAATTACTGCATTTCCCAATCCAACAAAAAGTTTTGTAACTATACGCATAGAGGCTGCAGAATTGGAAAACCTGACTTATATGCTTTATGACTTCAACGGAAAGCTTATTCAGCACAACCTTGTAGAAAGTTTTGAAACAATGGTGTCGCTTGAAGAGCTCGATCCGGCATTATATTTTATTCGTATTATGAAAAATAATAAAATAATCACCAGCATTAAACTTATTAAAAATTAAAAGCAATAACGCCATGAAAAAAATCATTTACACATTATTATTTTGTATTATAACCATAACTGCATGGGCACAAGCCCCGTTAAGTTTTAATTACCAGGCTGTTTTGCGAAACGATTTGGGAGAACCCATGATTTCTGAAGAAGTAACTTTAGTTGTAAGTATTTTGAAAGGCAGTGCAGAAGGATCAGTGGTTTTTAGCGAAACACACAATACCACTACCAATGAGATGGGCCTTGTAAATATCAGGATTGGTACAGTAGAATCATTAGAAACTGTGAACTGGAATGACGACAACTATTTCATCCAGGTAAATGTTAACGGCGTACTCATGGGTACAACCCAATTACTGAGTGTTCCCTATGCATTGCATGCCAATACAGCCGATGAAACGGATCCTGTATTTGGAAATAGTACCGCAGCAGGAATCGATGATGAAAACATCACCAACTGGGATACAACCCATGCCTGGGGAGACCATACTGATGCCGGATATCTGACTGAAGAAGTTGATCCTGTATTTGAGAATAGTACTGCGGCAGGAATAAATGCCGAGGATACCGGCAACTGGGATACAGCCCATGCCTGGGGAAACCATGCTGATACCGGTTATTTAACTGTAGAAACTGATCCTCTTTTTGAAGCTTCACCTGCAAACAGTATAACACAATCTCATATTGAAAACTGGAATGCAAACAAGGTACCGGCAGGTGTTATTAATCAATTTGCCGGAAGTGTTGCACCTGAAGGATATTTAATTTGTGATGGTACTGAATTAAACAGAACAGAATATGCAGAACTATTCGCAGTTATAGGTACAACTTATGGAGAAGGTGATGGTAGTACCACATTTAATTTACCCAATTTGCAAAGCAGAATACCTGTAGGTATGTCTGCTGAACCTGAATTTGACGAACTGGGAAAAACCGGGGGAGCAAAAACCCATACACTTTCCATTGAAGAATTACCATCCCATACGCATGCAGGATCTTCATCTGAAGCTGGAGAACACAACCATTCAGCAGGTACTGCTCCTGCCGGTGGACATACCCATTCAGGGTCAACAAATTCAAGTGGAAATCATTCACACTTTGCTACTACCAATACTTCAGGAGCACATTCTCATTCGGGAACCACAGCGCCAGGAGGTTATAGCGGTTCAGTAAATATTAGTCAGGGAATCGGATCAAATATTCCTGTAGCAGGATCTGCGGGTTCGCATAGCCATAATTTTGAAACCAACACAACTGGAAGCCATTCTCACTCTGTCAGTATTGGCGCAGCAGGATCACATACTCATTCGTTATATATTGGGGGAGTTAGCCATCATGCCCATGCTATCAGTGATGATGGAATTCATTTGCATGAGATATCCATTGAAGAAACAGGTAACGGAAATCCTCATAACAATCTCCAACCTTATATTGTGCTGAATTTCATTATCAAGTATTAATATATCTGAAGATTATTTGCAAAATACATTTGATATGTAAAATCAATTAATGATTTTTTACTACTCCTGCAAATATCTGGAGAAAACTTTGCATGATCAATCTTCTTGCATCAATCTATTGAACAGATAGTTACTGCTTCTCTACCCGTAAGGTTTTGCTCTCACCGTCAAGGGTGAATTTAAACAGGTAAATACCTGTTGCAAAACCGGTAAGGTCATAGCTGAAATTATGGCTTCGGGTAAATCTGTCAATAAGTTCGCCACGTGAGCTGTAAATTTCAATCCTCGTTGAACGTGTTAAACCATCAATGTAAGTCACATCTCTGCCCGGATTTGGATAGATATTGAGTTTCTGCAATATCTCACTGAATACATTTAACCAGCTTACCATTACCCCATCAGCAGGCTCACTTGAACAACCATCAATGGTTACTATGGTTGTATACATTCCGTTTTCTTCCGGTGTAAATGTATATTCCGTTGCACCGGGTATGATATTATCGTCATGATACCATTGATTTCCTTCCGGGACCGAACTCTCCAGTATATTTTCCTCAATAGTGATCTCTGGTTTTTCAGGAAGTGGAATTACGGTCAGATCAAGGGTGATGATACTATCACAACCCATGATGCCGGTAAAAACTTCATAGTAAATACCGCTTTCTGATAATTCAGCTCCGTAAAATTCAAATACTTCCCCTTCACAGATACTTTCATAAGAAATCTGTTCATACACAGGATGTACCGTCATGCTCAGTTCAATGATACTGTCGCAACCATGAATGCTGAAAAGGGTGTGGGTGTAAATGCCAGATTCGATGATATCCATTCCAAAGAAATCAAATACATCTCCTTCGCACATGCTTTCTTCCATGGAAGTAAGGTGCACAGGATGCACCGTCATGTTCAGTTCAATAATACTGTCGCAGCCATGAATGCTGTAAAGGGTGTGGGTGTAGATCCCTGATTCAATAATATCCGTTCCAAAGAAATCGTACACATCTCCTTCGCACAGGCTTTCTTCAATGGAAGTAAGGTACACAGGATGTACCGTCATATTCAGTTCAATAATACTATCGCAGCCGTATATACTAAGAAGTGTGTGGGTGTAAATGCCCGATTCGGTGATATCGGAACCAAAGAAATCAAATATTTCTCCTTCGCACATACTTTCTTCCAGTG
>JBHEOF010000170.1:0-370 GCA_046261715.1 Bacteroidales bacterium | reverse complement strand
ATAAGTAGGATAAACAGTAATGGTTATTTCGTCTTCACCTGTGCAACCAAATGTATCGGTAACGATTACACTATAAGTTCCTTCTTCAGTAATAACCGCTTCTTCTCCCTCAAAATTATCATCTGACCACACGTATGACTCGTAACCGCTTCCCGCATTAATTATAACAGGAAGGTTGGAAGGACAAACAGCCAGATCATCTCCAAGGTCAATATCCAGCGTATGGCAGATAGTGGAAAAACTTCCTTTTTCTGACCATTCGGTAAAATAACCCCCACAAAACATTCTCACATAAAAATCGTAAGATGAATTGGGATCCAGCCCTTGTAAAGTAAGGGAATTCCCATCAGAAACAGTGTGTATTTGCAGC
>JBHEOF010000017.1:38318-51464 GCA_046261715.1 Bacteroidales bacterium | reverse complement strand
GTTGTATAGATGTGCCTATGGTGCTCGGCTCCTATAGACCCCCATCGATATCTAGTAGAGACGCGATTTGTGGCGCGTCTCCGGGAATAAAAAATAATATGGATATTGAATTGCAAATTCAATGATGTTCAGAGCGGAATTGCAAATTCCGCTCAACAAGGGGTGTTTAAGGGAACATTATATTAGTGCATTAAAAAAGATTGTAAATCAATTTGTGAATTTTAGGTGAGATTAATATTACAATTTGAATGCAAACAAAAATACTAGCAAACAACAAAGTTATCTTAGCTCGATTGAATCTATTAAGTAGGATTAGAATAAAATAATACAGGTAAGATAATTGGTCATAAGAATCAGAAATCATTCCATGTAACTCTGATTCAAGTTGCAAAATAGTGAATCCACCAGCACCTATTGCCTTGGATAGATAGGAGCTTAATCCAACACCCCATGATAATCTTGATGCATTTGCGCTAATTGAACCGTGCACCTTCTCCCATTTATGTAACCAATCTAAAGTTTGTTGATGACTAAATTGAATTTTACTCTTGTCACCAATTAACGATAAATAATTATAGCTTCCTGTTTCTATATCATCCCAATAAACCTTTTTACCATTTTGCAAAATATAATCACTTTCTTTTAAATCTTCCTTCTTTTCTTCCACCAGCGGTGGCGGCAACTCATCATTCATCCTACCACTGCTGCTACCACCCCAATTAAAATCTGGTGGGCTAAGAACCCCCATTTTTGAAAGATCCTGCTGTTTAAGCAGCTCCATTTCGTCCCTATTCTTCTTCTCCCATGCTTCATCGTCGTACATCCCGTTAGGGTCTATTCTTAGGATCGGATTTCCACGCACATATTGGTAGGGTGTCCATGAATAATACTTCTCCGCCAACGGGTCTACACTATGCCACCTTGCAATCTGCGGGTCGTAAAACCTCGCGCCGTAGTTCCCGCATTGCGCGGGACAGGCTCCCCAATTCAGCCCAAAATCATCCTGGTACTCCTTGCCATTGTAAAGGTAGCGGTTTTGATAAGTATCATTCTCGTTGGGCAGGGCAAAACTTTGGGTGGGGATGGCCATGCCGAAGGGGTAATATGCGGCTTCCTTGCTGGTCTTCCTACCGGATACGGTGTAGGTGTAGTGGAGCATTGTGTTGGCTTGGTATTTTTTGATGGGTAAATATAGGAATAATTGGAATATTGAAGGAGCAATAAGCGGAAATGCAACCGACCGAAGGGAGCTCAGCGAAGCTAATTTCCGCTCAGCTGGGGGATAATGCCAAGTGGCGGGGTCACTTAAAGTGGCCCCGTCACTCACTTACGAAAAAAAACAAAAAAACATTTGTTTTATTAAATTTTATCTTTAATATTGCAACGTTTAAAATCGAACATATGAGCAATTTTTTCGCATATACTTATTTCTTTTACTTTTACTTTACCGGTAAAAGCGGGGCTTAAGTATGGCGTGAAAAGAAATTTACAAGCATAACATACATGATGAAGCCCCTGGAAAGGGGCTTTTTTTGTTTACATAAACAGCTTAATTAAATGATACAGTCGGATTTCTTTTTTGGATATTATTATTTTTATTTCTACCCGTTGGGGCAGAGACCGGAACTATAGTGTCTTTTAAAAGGAAAGATGTGAAAATAGGAGGTCTCTGCGTGCAGAGGCCTTTTTTTGTTAAAGATGAGCTATTAATGAAATATGAAGAAAAGAACTCAATTAAAATCAACTGCTGACCAACTCCCCCTTTCAGGGGGCCGGGGGATAGCAAGGAATTCAAAAACGCTAATGAAAAACGCAACCAGTAACATACCATCACCCGTAAAGGAATACTTCTTTGTGGGAGCCCAGCGTCAGAAGCAGGAACTTATCAGGCAGGGAAGGCGCATTGCCGACCTTTCCATCGGAAACCCTGATCTGCCGCCATCAACAGAAGTACTTAACCGGTTAAAGGAATCTCTGTCGCATCCCGCAAATCATGGCTACCAGCCTAATGCCGGAAGCAAAGTATTAAGAAATTCCATTACATCATGGTATGACAGGTTTTTTGCTGCAGAAGTAAATCCGGATGATGAAGTAATTCCCTTGCAAGGCTCAAGGCAGGGTATCATCCAACTTTCGCAGGCTTTGCTGAAGCCCGGAGATGAAGTTCTGGTGCCCGATCCGGGTTATCCTTCCTACTCGTTTGCTGCAAAAATGATGGGTGCCAATGCAGTATCTTACAGTCTGAATCATCAAAACGACTTCCTTCCTGATCTGAAAAATTTACAGAATTCGGACCTTTCAAGAGTTAAAATCATGTGGGTGAATTATCCCCACATGCCCACCGGGGCAAAGGCCTTGAATGATACCTTTGAGCAGCTGGTGCTGTTTGCACGCGAAAACAATATTCTCATTGTAAATGATAATGCATATGCATTCGTTCGTAACAATTCCCCAAAAAGCATTTTATCGGTAGCAGGGGCAAAGGATGTGGCGCTTGAGCTGAATTCATTAAGTAAAAACTACAATCTGGCCGGCTGGCGTCTGGGATTCCTTGCAGGCAATGCTGCTTTGATTTCTCACTTATCACAACTGAAATCGCATCTCGATTCGGGAATAGCCCTGCCATTGCAACATGCTGCTGCCGCAGCACTTGATTTGGGATACAAATGGTTTGCCCCATTGAATAATGCTTACAATGCAAGGGCAAAATCTGCAAAAAAACTGGCACAAGCCATGGGTTGTATACCTGCCGGTGGCGACCACGGAATGTTCCTTTGGGTGAAAATGCCTGAGACAGGGATGACTTCTGCTGATTTTGACCATATGCTTCTGCATGAAGCCGGTGTTTTGCTGGCTCCCGGATCCCTTTTCGGCAAAAATGGTGAAGGCCATTTGCGCATCTCCCTCTGCGCTTCTGAAGAGCAATTTGAAATTGCCATGGAAAATCTGAATAAATCATCAGTTTTTAATCTTAAATACAACTAAAATGCATGTTACTGCAATTGGAACCGGATTGATAGGCTGCTCACTGGGGCTGGTCCTGAGAAAAGCAGGTCATTTTGTAACCGGAGTAGACAAAAATGAAAAACATCTTCAGGAAGCTCTTGACAGAGGTGCATTGGATGCTACACGCAACCTGGAAGATGCACTTAGTGAAACCGATCTGGTAGTGCTCTGTATTCCGGTGGATGCCATAGTTTCTCTTTTACCAAAGCTTCTGGACAGCATCCCGTCACACACGACTGTTATGGACATGGGAAGCACCAAGCTTGATATTTGCAATGTGGCAGACAATCATCATCGAAGAGAGAATTTCGTTGCCGTGCATCCCATGGCCGGTGTTGAACATTCAGGCCCCGGAGCCGCACATGTGGATATGTTTCTGCACGCGAGGGTGCTTATCTGCAATCCACAGAACTCATCTACCGAAGCCCTCAATAAAGTATTGGGTATTCTGCAGGAGTTGAAAATGAAAGTCATTTTTATGGATGCCCAGGACCACGACCGTCAACTGGCGCTGGTTTCTCACCTTCCGCAGTTTATGGCTTATGCTTTGTCATCCATGGAAGAGTTTGATCAGGATACACATAAAAACTGGACGGAACTGGGCGGGGGCGGATTGCAGTCTTCCATCCGTCTGGGCAAAAGTGATGCAAATATGTGGATGCCTGTGTTCCAGCAGAATAAAGAAAATCTCTTACAATTTTTAGACAGCTATTTGCATCAATTGACAGAGATGAAAAAAATGATTGAAAATAATCATAATGATGATCTCAATGAACTCATTCAAAAGGCCAATGCCAATTACGAAAAACTAAACTATCATAATAACAAACCAAGACCCCTGGTTCCCAATCAAGGCGCACCAAAGGTGTTTTATTCATAAATAAATGATAACAATAAAAAAAATACAGATTTCTCCCTACGGTCGAAATGACAATGATGCCAGTGTTTCCAACCCCTTAGCCAACAAGCTTCCTGTCACTTCGAAAGCAATGAGCAGTCTATCATTGATAATGTCAACCTTAATCTCAGCCTTAACCTCAACCTTACACTATGAATACCTCCGAAACAAAAATCCGAAAACCAACTGCCGCATTGAACGGCACCCAACAACCCATGATAATTGCCGGCCCCTGCAGTGCCGAAACACCTGAACAGCTGATGGAAACTGCCAGAAGCCTTGCCCGTGACAGCCGTGTGGAATATTTCAGAGCAGGAATATGGAAGCCCCGCACATCTCCTGATTCCTTTGAAGGAGTGGGAGTTCCCGGACTGGGATGGCTGCAGGATGTAAAAAAAGAAACCGGACTGAAAGTAACCACCGAAGTGGGTTCTGAAAAACATGTAGAAGAAGCCCTCAAAGTCGGTATTGATATGCTGTGGATTGGTGCCCGCACAGTTAGCAATCCCTTTATCATTCAGGAAATTGCAGAAGCACTGCGTGGAGTAGATATTCCGGTGCTGGTGAAAAATCCGTTAAGTCCCGATATTGACCTTTGGGAAGGTGCCATAAAACGGCTTGTGAAATCGGGTCTGAAAGATGTGGGCGCCATCCATCGTGGTTTTTTCTGGTGGGGAAAATCTCACCTTCGCAACCAGCCTTTCTGGCATATCCCCATTGAACTTCGGGAGCGTATGCCGGGCCTGCGTATCATTTGCGACCCCAGCCATATTGCCGGAAAACGCAGTTTTATTCCCTTGCTGGCGCAACGGGCTCTGGAAAACCATTTTGCCGGCCTCATGGTGGAAGTGCATCCCAGTCCCGATAATGCCTGGAGCGATCCTGCCCAGCAACTTACACCCGATTCTTTTCATAACATGCTCAACGATTTGCTTGGTACAGAAAACGAAAATACTTCGCAGGAACTCCTTGATGAATTGCGTTCAGAAATCGATGTGATGGATGAAATGCTGGTATGGGCATTGGCAGCGCGTATGGAGCTTTCTTCCAAAATCGCAAAAGTAAAAAGGGAAAAACAGATGGAACCCCTTCAATCGCAACGATGGGATCAGGTGATGCTAAGGGTGAAGGACATGGCTATGAAATCCGGACTTAAACCCCGATTTGTTGAAAAACTCTATGCTTCCATCCATCAGGAATCATTGAAACTCCAGAAAACTTTGATAAGCAATGGCAGTAATAATATAAAAAAAGAACATAACTTTGTTGGAGAGAGACAATGATGTTTGCATGGAAAAAATAACGATTCAAGGTAAAACGGGAGTTTCCCGGATTCTGGTTGGAGAATCCCTGCCCGCTCTTTCCCGGTATATTCCGGCAACAGGAGTTTTTATCATTACAGATGAAAATGTTGCCGGTCACTATCATTCAGAATTCCCTGACTTTCCTGTATATATTGTTGAGCCGGGTGAAAAATCAAAGGATTTTGCTGTGATGGAAAAAATATGGCACTGGCTTCTGGATCAGGGTGCCGACCGCAGCAGTTTTATCGTGGGAATCGGAGGGGGAGTAGTTTGCGACCTGGCCGGCTTTGTCGCTTCTACTTTTATGCGGGGTATACCTTTCGGCTTTGTGGCAACATCTCTTCTTGCACAGGTAGATGCCAGTGTGGGGGGAAAGAATGGAGTAAACCTGGGGGGCTATAAAAATATTATCGGAACTTTCACACAGCCCGAATTTGTCATTTGCGACACTTCCATGCTTAAAACTTTACCTGATAATGAGTTTCGGAATGGAATGGCAGAAGTTATCAAACATGCCCTTATCAGAGATGCAGATAAATTTGAATTTTTGAAAAGTAACCGAAATGCAATAATGAATCGCGAGCGTGAAGCCATAAACCATATTGTAAACCGCTCTGTTAAAATCAAAGCAACAATTGTGCAGGCCGATGAACTGGAAAGGGGTGAGCGCCGGATTCTGAATTTTGGTCATACCTGGGGCCATGCTGTGGAAAAGGAAAATAAAATCCCCCATGGGCAGGCAGTAAGTGTCGGAATGGCCTTTGCCGCAGGATTATCAAAGCACCTGGGCTATTTGAAAGAAAAAGATTACAATGATATTCTTGTGCTTCTGCATGATTACCGCCTACCCCTCAACATAGAATTGGATAAAAATCAGGTTTTTGATACCCTGCTGAAAGACAAAAAAAAGGAAAAGAATCATATGAATTTTGTTCTGCTTAAAACCATCGGTGATGCTTTTGTGAAAGAGATGGATACAAAGGTCATTAAAGATTTTTGCATGTCATTCTGAGCGAAACGCAGTGCAGCGAAGAATCCATTGGTAAATAAAATACTTTTATCGTACAACAATTATCATATAAAATCATAATAATCAGCGCCATCAGCGTTCCATCCAAAAAAAGATATGACAATAGAAATTACTCCATCAACAGTTCACGGGCAGGTTCAGGCCCCGGCTTCCAAAAGCGTTGCGCAAAGGGCAATCGCTATTGCTTCATTGGCAAACGGCACATCTGAAATTTTTCACGTTGGGAAATCCGATGACGTGCAATCAGCCATAAAGGTTTGCAAGGCATTGGGTGCCGAAATTGAAGAAAAGGGAGAAAAACTTATTGTAAAAGGAGGTATCAAAAAACCTTCTGTGCCATTGAATTGTGGCGAATCGGGTTTGGGAATTCGCATGTTTTCTGCCATTGCAGCCATCCTTAATGAACCCGTTACCCTAACGGGAGAAGGTTCGTTGAAAGAACGTCCCATGAAAATGATAGAAGAATCGCTGCAGGCCGCGGGTGTATATTGCAAATCGCAAAACGGACTTGTTCCTGTTGTGGTGAAAGGCCCGTTAAAAGGGGGTGAGGTAATAATTGACGGTTCTGTAAGTTCACAGGTACTTACAGGTTTGCTCATTGCCGCGCCTTATGCCCATTCTCCGGTGACTTTCCGCGTAAGCGACCTGAAGAGTCGCCCTTATGTGGATGTAACCACCCGCATGATGCAGGATTTCGGAGTGGTGGCAGAAAACAAAGATTATGAAGAATTTGTTGTTCCGGCTCCGCAGAAGTATATTTCAAATTCTTACAATATTGAAGGAGACTGGAGTGGTGCTGCTTTTTTGCTGGTGGCTGCAGCTATTACCGGTGAAGTTATGGTTACAAATCTTGATTTTCAATCTGCACAAGCCGATAAGGCAATCCTTATTGCCTTGAAAAACTCCGGCGCACACCTGCTTGTTGAGAAGGACCGCATAACTGTGAAAAAATCGCAACTGAAAGCCTTTCGGTTTGATGCTACACATTGCCCTGATTTATTTCCACCTTTGGTAGTATTGGCGGCGGCCTGTGAAGGTATCAGCCAGATACGAGGTGTTTCACGATTACGGGGCAAAGAAAGCGATCGCGCTACTTCATTGCAGCAGGAATTCGGGAAGCTGGGTCTGTATATCAGCCTGGAAGGTGATAGTATGCTCATCAAAGGAAATTCGCTTAACGGAGGCAAGGTATTTTCGCACAATGATCATCGTATCGCTATGGCTTGTGCCATTGCCGGACTTACTGCCAGCGAACCCGTTATCATTGATAAAGCTGAAGCCGTTAACAAATCCTATCCGGAGTTTTTTGAAGATTTGGGCGCACTAACTAAAATGAAATTCTAAACTCGAAATTCGAAAATCAAAAATCATAAATCTGAATTAACCCAAAATGAATTCATTCGGCACTCTTTTCCGCATCAGCATATTCGGTGAATCGCACGGTACAGCCATCGGAATTACGATTGACGGCTGCCCGCCGGGTCTTCCCCTTTCAGAAGAGGATTTTACTACTGACCTTGAGCGTCGCAAACCGGGCGCAAAGGGCACCACTCCCCGCAAGGAAGATGACAGCCCGGAGATTGTTTCGGGGTTGTTTCGCGGACATACCACCGGCGCACCCATGACCATCCTGTTCCGAAATAAAAATGTACGATCCGGCGATTACGACAATCTGGTAAAAACTCCGCGTCCCGGACATTCTGATTTTGTAGCATGGAAACGTTTTGGTGGTTTCAATGACCATCGTGGTGGCGGGCATTTCTCAGGCCGGCTTACCCTGGCTCTTGTGGCAGCAGGTGTTGTAGCAAAAAAACTGATACAACCTATTGAAATAAATGCCCGGCTTATTGCTGCCGGGGGTAATCCGGACATTGAAAAAGCAGTGGAAGAAGCCCTTGCTGCAGGCGATTCGGTGGGTGGTCTAGTGCAATGTAAGGCACAAAATATACCCCTGGGCTGGGGTGAACCGTTTTTTAATTCAGTGGAATCGGTTATCAGTCATCTGGCGTTTGCTGTACCTGCCATCAAAGGAATTGAGTTTGGTTCAGGATTTTATGCTGCTTCTATGAAAGGAAGTGAACATAACGATCCTATTCTGGATGATTCCGGTAAAACCAAATCCAACAATGCCGGCGGAATTACCGGCGGACTTACCAACGGAAATGAGCTGATATTCCGTGTGGCTGTAAAACCTACATCAAGTATCGGCATGCAGCAAAAAACCTGGAGTATAGAAACTCAAAAAGTGGAAACCCTGGAAGTAAAAGGGCGCCACGATGCCTGCATTGCCCTTCGTGTTCCTGTTGTTATTGAAGCCATTACTTCCATTGCACTTGCCGATATGAAACTTAATTTTGAAAAGGCAGACCCCATTGATAAAGCTTAAAATAAACATATCTACATAACAACATGTGATTTGTAATTTTCTTTTAAATTCAATTCAAAAGCAGTAATTTTGCACAAAATTTATAAGAAAACATATTTTATTTAACAGTTATGAGCGAAAATATGGAAAAGATCAAGTGTTTGATCATTGGTTCGGGACCTGCAGGTTACACAGCAGCTATTTATGCGGCCAGGGCCGATCTGCATCCGGTAATGTACCAGGGGTTACAGCCCGGCGGCCAGCTTACTATTACTACTGATGTAGAAAACTATCCGGGTTATCCTGATGGGGTAAAAGGCCCGGAGATGATGGTAGAATTTCAGAAACAGGCCGAAAGATTTGGTACCGATGTACGCTGGGGGCTGGCTACGGAAGTTGATTTGAGCAAAAGACCCTTTAAAGTAACCATTGATGAAAAGAATGAAGTTCTGGCCGAAACCCTTATCATAGCTACCGGTGCATCAGCCAAATGGTTGGGTCTGGAGTCTGAAAAGAAATTCAACGGGTTTGGTGTTTCGGCATGTGCTACCTGTGATGGATTTTTCTATAAAGGACAAACGGTTGCTGTAGTGGGTGGTGGTGATACTGCCTGCGAAGAAGCTTCCTACCTTTCCAAGCTATGTAAAAAAGTATATCTCATTCATCGCCGCGATGAACTGCGGGCTTCAAAAGTCATGCAACACAGGGTAATGAAAGCAGAAAATATTGAGATTGTATGGAATCATGTTCCCAAAGAAATTGTTGGCGATAAAACTGTAAACGGTGTGATTCTTGAAAATACCCAAACCGGTGAAGAAAAACGCCTGGATATTGAAGGATTCTTTGTGGCAATAGGTCACAAGCCTAATACCGACATTTTTAATAATCAGTTAAAAATGGATGATAACGGCTACCTGATCACCAGGCCTGATTCTACTGCCACTGAAATACCAGGTGTTTTTGCATGTGGTGATGCACAGGATCATGTATACCGTCAGGCAGTTACTGCAGCCGGAACAGGTTGTATGGCTGCCATGGAAGCTGAAAGGTTTTTATCTGATCAGGAATAATTATTTCCTGTTTAATTTAATAATTGCGTAAAGAGGCTGTCTCAGAAGTCATATGCAAACTGGATAATGAGCCTGTTGAAACGAATATATGTTTGATCTTCAGCACTCGTTTCATCAAGTTCAACAACCAGAAAGCTGTGTTGAGATGGCTTCTTTTTTTTTAATTTAAGCACCAGGGACTGAAGAATTTTCCGGATGATTAATATGGCTTTTTAAAATTTTTACCGACATGCTATTATTTCAAAACTTGAAAAAAAGTGCCAATGTTTGGAAAAAAAATCAGATATTTGATAGTAATGAAGAATTTTTTGGCTTTGTCAAAAACTTTAATGAAATGAAGCAAACAGATCCTTAAATTATTCTCTGTTATTGGAATAGAAATTTATCCTGCATCAAAAATTCCTCTTTTTGAATGAATATTTTTGCTTTACTTTCTTTTGTTTCTTTCATCTTGTTCTTGCAGGCTGGTGTTTTTGTACTTTATAAAAACAGCAGGAGTAAATTACATTTGGTTTTTTCTCTTCTTTCTTTTCTGTTTGCCCTTTATGCCATAAGCTATTTTCTATTTTTCGATGCTGAAACCCTTGAAGAAGTATATTTATATGACAGAATAGCTTCACCTGCATGGGCTTTTTTTCCTGTTGTATCCGTCTGGTTCAGTATTTTACTTGCCCAGAATCGTTCAAGGGTGATAAGGTTTATAATGTACTTCTTTCTTTTGCCCATGGCAATTTTTTCGGTATATACTGTTTATACAGATCTGGAATCTGTGAAATTCTTCTATAGTGAAAATGGAAACTGGTTCTTTACTCCCTATGAGCATACTCTCGAATATATGCTATTTGTTATATATTTGATGGTTAGTGTTTTAACTATGTATTTTGTTCTCATTGGCTGGTATTATTCAGTGGAAATCCGGAGGCAGAAGATTCAGGCCAAAATTATGTTATTATCGCTAACTGTTTTTTTTATATTGTCTTTTATTACAAATCTGGTATTACCTGTAATTCAAACCAATATTGTTCCGGCCATAGCCCCGGTTAATGCTCTTTTTCTTGTAGGAGGGATGTTTATCACCTTGATGTTTAAATCTACCCAGGAAATAGCCCCGGTAATGATATATAACTTGATTTCCAGATATGTAAAGGAATTTGTGTTTTTTCTTGACAAGGAGGGTAAAATTCTATCTGCCAATCAATATACCCTGAATCATTTGAAATATAACAATTATGATCTGCAAAAGAAGGATCCGGCATATATTTTTTCAAATTTTGACAAGATACTTGAAAGTATTCGCAGAATGGGAAGCCGGTCCAATACTTCCCTGATGAGAATGGATTTAATAAACCGGGAAAATCAGATTACTCCTGTTTTGATGAGTATAATAAAAGTTGACGATCCGAATAAAAGACTGATTGGCTATACTCTTGTTTGCACCAATTACAGGCAAAAATTACAATTAAAAGAAGAAATTACCGAGAGGGTACGAACAGAAAAAAATCTATACCAGATTCGTAAAGAGCTTGAGTTTCTGGTAAAAAAACGAACTTATGAACTTCAGGAAGCCAATCTGAGGCTTGAACAGGAAGTTGTTGAAAGAAAAAGGGCCGAACAGCAGATCAAGTCTGATCTGGAGCAAAAAATTGAACTGGTGCAGGAAGTGCACCACAGGGTGAAAAATAACATTCAAATGATTATTTCCCTTATTAATATGCTTTGTAGTCACCCTGTAATTGATAGCCAGACTTCTGACAGATTGCGGGATATCGCCGAGAAAGTAAGATATATTTCACGTATACACGAAGATTTTTATTCATCACCCAACTTGTCTAAAATTGCATTTGCACCTTATCTGAAAAAGTCTATTGGCGAACTGTACAGCAATTATGGCAATAAAGCTGAAATTGTTTTTAAAATGAATATCTCAGATGAATTTCTTGACATTGATCAGGCCATTCCGTTGGGTATTATTTTTAATGAGCTGTTAATCAATTCTATGAAATATGCTTTCGTTGATTCTGTTGATTCAGATGAAAAGTCTGTGATAAGGATTGAGTTTTATAAACGAAACGGGAAAGTTTCATTGGTGGTAAAAGATAATGGAATCGGCTTGCCTGATGGATTTCATCCGGCCCGATCAGGAAATGTCGGATTAAAGCTGGTTCGTATACTTTTAAATGATCATTTGAGAGGAATTATAGAAAGCAGTGTAAACCATGGAACCTACATTAAAGTTACTTTTGATGAAAATGTAAATACCTGAAAACAGGAAATGAGCATATGAATATTCTTTCAATGATATCAGTGGTTGTGTTTTTAATGTATTTACAACTAGGTATTTATGTTTTGACCCGTAATGTCAGAGCACGAATAAATCAAATATTTTTTGGTTTAACCATTTGTTTTGCCATATGGGCTTTTGGGTACATTTTTGCATATTCTGCAGAAAGTGCACAAATGGCCGAAAAATGGGATAGAGTGGCATCAATAGGTTATGCTTTGTTCCCTGCACCATTGGTATTGTTCTACTTGAAAATAAGCAATATCTGGAAGGATTATTATACAAATAAAATTATATTCGGAACCTTACTGGCCATAGGTTTGTTGCTTGTTTTTGCCAGGTTTACCGGTTTATGGCAAGGTGAAGGCATTGAAAAAGCTTCCTATGGATGGAGTTTTCAAATATCACGTACCAATATTTTTTACCCCATCTTCTATTTATATCTTTCTGTTGTTACTTTTCTCACACTATATATATTGATAAGATGGCGATTGAAGATTAATGAGGATTATGAAAAAATACAATTCAGGTTTTCATTCTATCCACTTTTACTTTTTTTAATCCTTGGTGTTACATTTGATATTGTTCTGCCGAATTTAAATATTTCTATATTGCCAAATATAGGTCAGTTTTCATCATTACCCTGGTTGGCTGGAGTAGCATTTATTATAACGAAATATCATTTACTGGGGAATGAAAACTATCTGATTTCAGACCATATTGTAAGAGAAATTAAGGAAATTGCGATTTTTACAGATATTGAATACAGAATTATCAAATCAAATGCATTTACTTGCAACATGTTGGGTATTCAGGAATCTGAGATTGAAGGAATGAGTCTTTTTAAATTTACCAGTAATCCTGCAATACTTAAAGGTTATTTGTTAAAATCAAATGAGAAACAACAGATTGGGCCCATTGGCATAACATTACTCAATTCAAACAGAGATTACATTGAAACCAGTTTAAATTTTCTGGCAATTAAAGATCGCTTTAATGATTTGAAAGGTTATATCATATATGGTCACGACAATAAAGAGGCACTAAACCTTCAGAAGGAAATATTTATAAGACAACATGCCGAGAAAAATCTGAGGGCCATTAGCGAAGTACTTGAAACCCGTGTAAAGGAAAGAACCAAGGAACTTGCTAATTCTTATAAAGAGCTGCAGATAAAAATGACTGAACGTAT
>JBHEOF010000017.1:15970-38308 GCA_046261715.1 Bacteroidales bacterium | reverse complement strand
AGCAGATCAAAGCTGATATTGCCGAGAAAGAAGTGCTTATTAATGAAATTCATAATCGCGTAAAAAACAATATGAATATCATTATCTCGCTCATAAATGCACAGGATAGGAAAAACACCAGTGCTGCCGCCTCAAAAAAATTCAAAGAGCTTGCACAAAGAGTAAAAAGCTTGTTGCTTGTACATCAGAACCTTTATCTTTCCATCAATTACAGCGATGTGGATTTTACAGCTTATATTAAAGCCATTACCAATGACTTGTTTGCCATGTACAAGCGAAACGGAAAGGTAGAATTAAGAATGGATGTATCTGATGTATTTCTTGATGTTGATTATGCCATTCCAATGGGTATTATCCTAAATGAATTGATAAGCAATGCACTTCAGCACGGATTTTCTGATTATTATTTAAAAAAGCACAAAGATAAAAAGCATATCCTTCATGTAGGGTATTCTTATGATAAAGGATATTACGAAATTGATATAAGCGATAATGGAAAGGGTTTGCCTGGTAATTTTGATATTTCATCATTGATGACTAACGGTTTGCCGCTTGTTGAAATTCTTGTAAATGATCAGATAAATGGAAAAATTGAAATAAACTCATCAAATGAAGGTTCTATGTTCAGGATAACCTTCCTTGCCACGAAATAATCAAAATTAATTAGGACTAAAAGGAATCAAAAAATATCAAAAATGAAAAGAGAAATCACAGCAGATTGGATTGACGGACTGGCTTTTGAAGCTGATCTTGACGGACATAAAATAACTATTGACGGCCCTGAAGAAAGTGGCGGGAAAAACCGCGGGGCAAGACCAAAGCCATTTATGCTGCTTGCTCTTGCCGGATGCACAGGAATGGATGTCGTTTCTATTCTTAAGAAAATGAAAGTAAATATAGAAGGACTGAAAATTAAAGTAGAAGGCGATATGGAGGATGAAGTTCCTAAAGCATTTTTGTCAATGCACGTAGTTTACACCTTTAAGGGGAAAGATCTTCCTTTGGATAAGCTGGAAAAAGCAGTTGAACTTTCTAAGGAAAAATATTGTGGTGTAAGTGCTGTTTTGAAAAAAGCAATTCCTCTCACTTACGAAATCACTACAGAATCGTAATGATTCAATTGGAAAAGTATGAATCACCGGGTTAATTTTTTGTATCTGCTAAATTATTTTTATTTCTGATCAGGTTCAGTCCGATAGCACAATTCAAACACTTTTTAGGAGTGCAATAGTATTTTTTAAGTTCAATCAGTGCCTGGCTCTCTCCGGCATTGGAAGAAAAAATGCCCAGTTGTTTCCAATTTTTTATTATGGTATTTTCCTCTGACGGTAAATCAGTTAACAAACCAATGGCCTGTTCTTTTATTTCAGGTTTCATATGTTCGCCACCATAAACAAACTTTACAGGAACCAGGGTATTAATAATAATATTATAGATTGCTGAATCACCCATCTGTTTGATCCGGCTGGAAGAGGGCTTGTCAAATTGGTAATGGTTTTTCCAATAGGGGGAAGATTGCAGATCAAATAATGGTTTTATCTGTTTTATTGAACCGGCATTAACCAATTTACTGAACAGACCTGATGATTTATGAATAAGTTTTGCAAACTGTGCAATACGCAAAGTAGGAAAGTTGGAAGGACGCAGTTTACCAAATTTCCAGAGCGACTTGTCCAGGGGACTCAAATTATATTTATGACTGAGAAATTCATATTCTTTTTTTAAAATGTTTGGATAAGCGTCATTAAATTCCTGTGATAAAAACCCGGCCTGCCCGAAAAGCAATGCTTCAATAAGTGTAAGATCATTTTTGTGCTTGCCAAGTATAAGATAAGGCGTTTTTTGAGCCAAAAGTGCAAACGGACCAGCATTTACTTTAAATCCGAAATTACGTGCCAGGAAATAGTAGAAGGTTTGTTCCCAGTTGTTTTCAAAATACTTCAGGAATTTTAATATTTCTTCTGATTTGTTTTCAAGACGTTCAACAAGCAATCTGCTTAGCCAGTTTATTACAATCATATTATCAGCACTGTTCAGAAATGCGGCACACGGTATCCATGAGCGCGAACTGATGATTTTCTCATACTTGCTTAGTAATGCACTGTCAAAAAAACGTCTTACTTCAAACACCGGTATTTCGTTACCTGCCTTATCGGTGATTTCTTTATCATGATGCATCACCACATGAAGAATGATATTACTGTAGGCATCATCATCCTGATGTCCGTGTTTATACCAGTCGCTGCTGTTGGTATGTATTTCAATATTGCCTGCCCAGGTTGTATTATCAATTTTAACGCGGGCCGCAGAAAAATCAGGCCCGGAATCTGAATTCAATGATCCCGGGTCAATTATCTGAAGCTTTGATCCTGTTGTTGTTACGGGCTCTGTGGTATTAAACAGACGATACTTCCATAAGAAATGGATAAATTCTTCCTTCATAAGGTTCGATATTGAAAAATCAATAGAATTTTTGAATTCTTACATAAATATAAAAAATTATCATAAATTATTAAAATATATCGTTAAATTGTTTGCAGATAAGGGATTCAAAATTCAAAAATTATTATTACTTTCATGGAAAAATATTACTTTTGTAAAAGAAACTAGGCTTATATCTGAAAAGAGATGGAAATTTTGCCTTTGGTTGTAGAAGGGATTGAAAATAAGATAAAAAAACTGATCTTTCGCAATCAGCAGATAAGCGCGGAGAACCAGGATTTGAAAAATGAAAGGTCTTTGCTGGAAGATAAAAACCGGCAGCTTACTGCAAAAATTCATCAACTTGAGGATCAGATTAATAAGTTGAAAGTTTCCAAGGTTCTGACGGGTAAGGATAATTTACAGGCTCGTCATCAAATTAACGAACTACTGCGGGAAATAGAAAAGTGCTACGCACTGTTAAACAGATAGCCGCAATTTATTATTGATGAAAGAACAACATATATCGGTTTTAATTGCTGACAGGCCTTACCGGCTGAAGGTCAACAGTGAAACAGAAGAAATAGAATTCAGAAAGGCAGGAGAAATTATAAATGAAAAGATTAAAGAATATGCAAACCATTTTGCCTTTAGAGATAAACAAGATTTGCTGGCCATGGTCGTGCTGCAATTCGCTGTTGATGTTGTAAGATCTGAAGAATCAAATAATTACCAGCAGGAGCTTGGCGATAAGCTTGCAGAAATGGAAAAAATGCTGGATGACTATCTGAAAAAGTGAAAATCGTTCTTTGAAAAATATTTTGCTATACCCGCGTTAATTCAATACACGTTTTTGAAACTCAACATTAAAAACCTTTGGGGATAAGCTCGGTTAATTAAAAACAGGCCTCATTTACTATGATTCGTCATGGTAAAATCGCTTCGGCGATCAGTGGAAGTTTGATGTTTTCCGGCCTCCTCAACCATGTATAATTGGGGTTTCATATAAACCCTTGAATTAATTGCGGGTTTTTTTTTAACCATTCATTAATTATCATCAAATAAATAAATAAACAAATTAAAATGGATATACTCACTATTGTAATCATTGCTTTGGTTTCTGCCGGTTTGGGAGTTGCTGCTTCAACAACTTTCCTGCGGAAGGCTCTTGAAAAGAAAAGCCGCCAGGTATTGAAAGATGCCAAAACAGAAGCTGAAGTAATTAAAAAGGAGAAAATTCTCCAGGCAAAAGAGAAATTCCTGCAGCTTAAGGCTGAACATGAAAAATATGTATCTGATAAAAACAGCCAGATTGTTGCAAATGAAAACCGCCTGAAACAGAAAGAATCCACGCTCTCACAAAAAATGGAAGAGCTGGGACGCAAGCAAAATGAAGTTTCTCTTATCAAAGATAATCTTAGTCAGCAACTGGAAATTGTAACAAAGAAACAGTCTGATCTCGACAGGAGCTACAAGCAGCAACTGGAACAACTTGAGTCAATCAGCGGAATGTCGGTTGATGAAGCAAAGGCCCAGCTTATTGAAACACTTAAAGATGAAGCACAATCCGATGCCCAGACATACATTAAGGACATTATGGAAGAAGCTCGCATTACTGCTAATAAAGAAGCCAGAAAAATTGTAGTTCAGTCAATACAGCGCACTGCCACCGAAGTTGCAATTGAAAACTCTGTTTCTGTATTTCCTATTGAAAACGATGAAATCAAAGGACGGGTTATTGGTCGCGAAGGTCGCAATATTCGTGCACTTGAAGCGGCTACCGGTATCGAGATCATCGTTGATGATACACCCGAAGCTATTATTCTTAGCGGATTTGATCCTGTAAGGCGGGAAATAGCAAGACTATCACTTCATAAGCTGGTTACTGACGGAAGAATACATCCTGCACGCATCGAGGAAGTTGTAGCAAAAACCAAAAAACAGATTGATCAGGAGATCATGGAAATTGGTAAACGTACTACCATTGACCTGGGTATTCATGATATGCATCATGAGCTCGTTCGTCTGGTGGGTAAAATGAAATACCGTTCATCATACGGTCAAAACCTGCTGCAACACTCCAAGGAGGTTGCAAATCTTGCAGCAACAATGGCTTCAGAGTTAGGGTTGAATCCAAAGCTGGCCAAGAGAGCTGCCTTATTGCACGATATTGGAAAAGTGCCTGATAATGAGCCTGATTTGCCACATGCTGTCCTTGGGATGAAGCTTGCAGAAAAATTCAAAGAGAAATCGGAAATATGCAACGCTATTGGATCGCACCATGAAGAAGTGGAAATGGATAATCTTATTTCACCTATCATACAGGTTTGTGATGCTATTTCAGGTGCACGTCCGGGTGCACGTCGTGAAGTGGTAGAGGCTTATATCAAGCGTCTTAACGATCTGGAAGAACTGGCCCTTTCATACCCAGGTGTGGTGAAAACATACGCCATACAAGCAGGTCGGGAACTCAGAGTAATTGTTGGAAGCGATAAGATTTCCGATAAAGAAGCAGAACAGATCTCTTATGATCTTTCAAAAAAGATTCAAACTGAAATGACCTATCCCGGACAGATTAAAATTACCGTAATCCGTGAAACCAGATCTGTAGCTTTTGCTAAATAACATAAATTTCCATAATTAAATATGAGGTCATCTTCGTCAGAAGATGGCCTTTTTTTTGTAATTGCCGAATGTTAAAAAACAGCAATTCACTTTTACAGTAAAACCATTCCTAACTCTTAATGTTATTAAACTGTTTAAATTTTTCAGGACATGCAACCACTGCCCTTATGTAGTAGCTTATGAGGACAGAATGATAGAGCTGCATAATGAATTTGCTCCACAGGGCTTTCCTGTTATTGCTATTAATTCAAATGATACCGTAGCCGAACCGCGGGATTCTTTTACCAATATGAAAGTAAGGGCTGAAGAAAAGAATTTTCCATTCCATTATGTTATTGATGCCGATCAAACTGTTTACCCGAAATTCGGAGCTACCCGCACACCTCATGTTTTTCTTCTGGAAAGAGATGGGGATGACCTGAGAGTAGCCTACATTGGTGCAATTGATGATAATTTCAGAGATGCAGATGCCGTAGAAGAACGTTTTCTGGCAGATGCTATTCATGCCGTGAAGCGTGATGAAACTCCTGACCCTGATGTAACAAGAGCTATAGGATGTACAATAAAAACAAGAGATTAAATTATTTTATACAAAAAAGAAAGCCGGGAAAATTTTCCCGGCTTTCTTTTTAGTTTTCACGCATTACATATTCATCGTATTCAAGTTCGAATCTCAGTTTGTGTTTTGATTCTTCAACCGCAAGGTTTTGAAATACTTTTTTAATTTCCTGATTATCGGTTCTTTGTGAAAGATTTGTGTATAATTTAAAAGCAGCCTTTTCCTTTTTCATTGCAAGTACCAGAGCATCGGAATATTTCATGTCGGGCGATGGTTTTGCGCTTACCACATAGTCTGCAATCTGCAGGTCCTGCACTTTTTCATCGGTAAGGTCAAATAAGCGTTCGTCCTTGATTTTTTGTAAACGGGCTTTGTGACCAACTTCTTCCCTGGCGAACTGAAGAAATGTTTCACGCATCTCTTCGTTTTTCATGGTAGTAGCCAGGTGGTTGTAAAACTTCATCTATGTTTTTGAATTTTTCCATGGTATATATTTTTAAATGAATGTTTTTCAGGTACTGATAGATTGAAACCATCAGATAATCTGATTTATAGATTCAAAATTGTGCTGCAGAAAATCACATCCGTTCATAAACATTATGTTTTTATTATCAACGTCCGTAAAAACAAATTTTCTGTCTTGATTCTCCGGAGCCAGTTTCTGTAATACGGATGCTGCCTCAAGCATTACATCTGCAGGACTTGCGTAGGGAGTGTCGAGTTTCATAGCCTTATGTAATTCAATAAGCTGTTGAAAGCTGTTGTGTTCGACATCAACATTATGAGTAAGACCAAACTGCTGGATAAATTTTTGTGTATTTGTAAAACTTCCACCCGATTCAAAGGGCATACTTGCAGGCATAACCAGATCGGCCATTTGGGCTGTATCGCTCATAAAATAATCCTGAACCATCACAAAGTCACATGCAGAAATCCATTTACCTGTATCTTTCTTGTTAACAGCTGTTCCCAAGGGATCTTCACCAAAAATAAACATATTGCGAAGTTTGCTTTCTTTTATAAGCTGCAGTTGTTCGCTATTTATGTTATCGGGAAGTTTCTCTGTTTGCCAGGTTTCTTTTATAAGATCTAAAGCACCGTTTTGCTGCATTTTTACTCCACCAACAGATAAGGCTGCACAAGCCCCCATGTCGAAAATGCCCTGAGAGTTGTTTTTCTCTTTAAGTGCTATAAGGCCTGATGCTGTTTTACCCGTTTTCCCTGTAATATAGGTAAGGTTCTGCAATTCAGCACAAGCGTTTGATCCAAGGTTTTTTTCTGCGAAAATGATAACTGCATGTTGTTCGGTGTTATAATTTTCTGCAAAGCTCCTGATCTGTTTATCTGTGCAACCACACTTTTTCAGCAATTCATCATAATCCTGTGCAAGCACGTTTTCCCTGAAGTTTTCAAAATCAAGGCAATGGTCTTCAATATAAACGGAATTTTCCAGCTTTTCTTTAAGAAGATAGTAAATTATTGCCTTGATAAAATAATAGTAAGATTTTACTTCTACTTTTTCATCAGCTTTATGCGACATACTGCTTTGTTCCTTATCTGTAATAAGAATAAGCGGTATATTATTCAAATAACGGCTGTTGTATGCATAAAACCCTGCCACACCGTTTTCTTCATTGATTTCGCTGCCCAGCAAATAAATTCTACCGGCTTTTGAAAGCTGCTCAAAAGGAACATTTTCTTTGCTGTTGTTCAGGTAATGACCACCTCTCTCCATATAATGGAAACTGCTTATATTATTTGTGCCTGCACCGGCACGTGCCAGCTTTTGAATAAGATATATTTCTTCATTTGATAATCTCGCTCCGGCATAAAATGCATTTTCATCGGGCGCAACAGCTTTGATTTTTTGGGTTATGATATCATAAGCTTCCTGGAATGATACAGGTACATGTTTTCCGTTTTTCCTGAGCATGGGCTGATTGAGCCTGTCATTTCTGTTTAGGAACCTATAGCCGAATCTGCCAAGCTTACACAAATTACCCTCTTTATTAACGAATCCATTTTTGCCGGTAACCTGCGTAATAAATCCGGTTTTGTGATGGTATTCAAGCTCGCATCCTACAGAACAGTAGTTACAGATAGAATCAAAACTTTCCGTAGCGAGTGGTCCTGCTTTAAAAGGCACGTTCTCAGTTATTGCCCCTGTAGGACAGGTGGAAATACACATACCGCATGATTCACAATGTGTATCACTAAGTTTACCGCCCAGGCTGGGAGCAACATAGCTGACAAAACCACGATTTATAAGTCCCAGGGCATTGGCCCCGACAACTTCTTTGCAAATTCTTACACATCGTCCGCAAAGGATACATTTATTATTGTCTATTTCAATATAGGGATGTGAAAAATCAACCTGGAATTTTTGATAATCACCTGCGAAGCGCTTCTGGTCTGCCTGGTATTGCGTTGAGTATTTCTTCAGGTCGCATGTGTAGTATTCTGAGCAACCGCACTCAAGACACCTGAGTGTTTCTTGTAATGCTTGTTCCGGAGTGTACCCCAGCTCTACTTCATTAAAATTTTCACGTTTTACAGGATCAAGGGTAGGCATTTCTTCCCGCTGCTGTTTTTCATAAAAATCAGCATAATCTTCCGGGTTTTGTTCCCGGAAATGATCCTTCCGGCTTATAAACTCAAATTCGGGGGGAGTAACCTCATCACCATGAAGAAGTTTATTACAGCTTTGTGCTGCCAGTCGTCCCTGCGCAATGGCTTCAATAAGGGTTGCAGGTCCGGTAACACCATCTCCGCAAGCAAATACATTGCTTATGGAAGTCTGCAAAGTATCAGGGTTTGCATCAATGTCGCCCCATTTGTTTAAACGCAGTTCTGTGCCGGAATATTGATTTATATCATCAATAAAGTTTACATTGGTTTTCTGACCAATGGCAGCAAGGATAAAATCGAGTTCAATGTCAAATTCAGATCCTTCAATCTTCACCGGCCTTCTTCTTCCCGATGCATCGGGTTCACCCAATTCCATGTGAAAGCATGTAAGTGATTTCAGATTATCGTTTTCATCTTTATTAACACGTGCAGGCGCTGTAAGAAATTTATATTTAATACCCTCCAGTTTTGATTCATGTATTTCTATCGGATTGGCGGGCATTTCTTTTTCGGTACGACGATACAATACAGTAACATCGGTTGAGCCGCATCGCATTGCCGTTCGGCAGCAGTCCATAGCAGTGTTTCCGCCACCAATAACTGCCACTTTTTTGCCTGTGAAATCATATTTCTGGCCGGTCATTTCCATATTGCGCAGAAAATCAATACCAGAGAATATATTGCCTGCATCGTCGTTTTCGCAACCTATGCCGGTTCCGTTTTGAGATCCAATACCCAGTATCACAGCATCAAAATCTTCCTTAAGGCTTTTGTATGAAAGATTGTCGCCTAATTTTTGATTATAATGAATATCAACACCCAGCGCGGTAATTCCTTCCACTTCCTTGTCAATTATATCATTGGGCAGGCGATAAGGTGGAATACCGTAGCGCAGCATACCTCCGGCATGGGGGCTTGCTTCAAATATTTCAACCTTGTGGCCTTCACAAGCCAGAAAGTAAGCTGCCGATAAGCCACCGGGGCCGGCACCAATAACTGCTATTTTTTTACCGGTGGCAGGTTTTACATCTGGCATGTACCGGTCATCAGCTGCAATATCAATATCACTTGTGTATCTTTTCAGATAATCTATACCCACACCAATACCTTCTACCAGGTTTCTGCGGCAAGCTACTTCACAGGGTCTTACGCATACCCTGCCGCAAATGGCGGGTAACGGGTTGGTTTTTTTTATCAGTCCCGTGGCTTCGCGGTGCTTACCCTGATTGATTAGGGCAATGTATCCCTGTACATCAACACCAGCCGGGCAGCGCTCTTTGCAAGGTGCTACACAATCAGCATAGTGGTTGCTGGCCATTAATTCAAGGGCAAATTTCCTGGATTTTTTTACCCGGTCATTTTCGGTTTCAATGCGCATTCCTTCAGTGATCTTTGTGGAGCAGGCGGGCTGAAGTCCGCGCATACCTTCTACTTCCACAACACACAAATAGCACGACGAATAAGGTTCAAGCCGCGGGTCGTGGCACAAGGTAGGAATCTCAATCCCCAAACGGCGCGACATTTCAAGAATGGACTCCCCACGGATTCCCTGAACAATTTTTCCGTTAATGATTATATTGAGTTTACTCATACTATTTTGACTTTTTTAAGGTAACACAAAGCTGCTTTTTTGCTAAGACTTTGAATTTTTAAATTGAGATATCAGAATCAGGACAATTTTATAGCTTTGAATTTACATTTTGTATAACATACTCCGCATTGGATGCACACGTCCTGCATAATATGATGCACCTGCTTTTTCTCACCTTCTATGGCATTAACCGGACAGCCTTTCGCACAAGCCATACATCCGGTGCAGTTTTCAGGTATCACTTCGTAGGTGAGAAGTTTTTTACAGCTAAGAGCCGGACACTTATGATCGCGGATGTGCGCTTCATATTCATCGCGGAAATATTTTATTGTTGTCAGCACAGGATTGGGAGCAGTTTGTCCCAGGCCACAAAGTGAGCCATCTTTAATGGTTTGTGCAATTTCTTCCAGTAACTCTATATCACCTTCTTTTCCTTCTCCTTCGGTTATCCGGGTAAGTATTTCCAGCATTCGTTTGGTTCCGATGCGGCAAAATGTACATTTTCCGCAGGATTCCTTCTGGGTGAAATCAAGGAAAAATTTTGCTACATCCACCACACAGGTGGTTTCGTCCATAACTACCATACCACCGGATCCCATGATGGCACCGGTAGCATTTACACTGTCGTAATCTACAATGGTGTGCGACAGGTACTCCGGTATACACCCTCCTGAAGGACCACCTAACTGAACAGCTTTAAATTTTTTATCACCGGTGATACCCCCTCCAAGTTTATAAATGATGTCTTTTATAGTTATTCCCATTGGTACTTCCACCAAACCACCGTGTTTTATTTTTCCGGTAAGGGCGAAAACCTTTGTTCCCTTGCTTTTTTCTGTGCCGAATTTTGCATATTCTTCTGCTCCGTGCGAGATTATCCAGGGTATATTTGCAAGAGTTTCAACATTATTGATGTTGGTGGGATTTTTCCACAAACCGCTCTCGGCCGGGAAGGGTGGCCGCCTGCGGGGCATACCACGTTCGCCTTCAATGGAAGCGATTAGTGCGGTTTCTTCACCGCAAACAAAAGCACCAGCCCCTTCTTTGATGTGTACATCCAGATTAAAATTCGGGATTCCGAAAATATTTTTACCCAAATAGCCTTTTTCATGTGCCTGTGAAAGGGCTATATTCAACCTCTTAATGGCCAGGGGATATTCTGCCCGGCAATAAATATAACCTTCTGATGCTCCTATTGCATAGGCACAAATCATCATCCCTTCAATTACACTGTGTGGGTCACCTTCAAGTATGGATCGATCCATAAATGCACCCGGATCACCCTCATCAGCATTACAGATCACATATTTTTTATCTGATGTATTGTTGCGGGCAAATTTCCATTTCATACCGGCCGGAAATCCGCCACCACCCCGACCTCTAATGCCACTATCGAGCACAGTTTGAATAACTTTGTCAGGTGACAGGTTTGTATTTGAAATATGACGCATGGCATTGTAGCCGCCACGTGATTGATATTCATCAATACTTTCAGGGTCCATATGGCCGCAGTTGCGCAAGGCGATCTTTACCTGCCCGTCGAAAAAACCTGCATCTTCCGATTTATATTTATCAGATTCAATGATGTATTCGGGAATGGGAGATAAGTTCTTAATATGCTTTTCAATGATCTCATCAACGCGCTTTATATCTACACTTCCGTAAAGATATTTACCGCTGTCATCGATGATCTCTACCAGGGGTTCACGAAAGCACATTCCGATACAGGAAGTTTTTTTGATCTCAAAATCCAGCTTATCGGCTTTTTTGATGCGGTGAAATTCATCAAAAGTTTTACCGGCGCCGGCTGCGAGTCCGCAACTTCCCAAACCTACTATTACAGTTGCTTTTTTCATATGTCGGGTTTGATTGGTCAATATTGGGTATTCATATTGGTCTTTTATTTTTTTCAGTCTTCCGTGTCTGTCAGTTTTTCGTTTCTCCTGATCTCCCTGATTATTTTTGCTGCTTCCCTGGGTGTAAGTTTGCCGTATGTTTCTTCTCCTATCATCATTACAGGTGCGAGAGAACAGCACCCCAAACAGGCAACTGTTTCAAGCGTAAAGATGCCGTCATCGGTTGTTTCTCCGTCTTTTACATCAAGCAGGTCTGATACTTCATCGGTAATGGCCGTTACTCCCTGAACATGACAGGCTGTTCCGTGGCACATTTTTATAATATGTTTACCGGCAGGTGTAAGCCGGAACTGTGCATAAAAAGTTGCTACCCCATACATTTCATTCAGTTCAAGCCCTGTTTCGCGGTTAAGCTTTATAAAAGCCTCATGCGGTATATAACCATATATCGCCTGGGTACCCTGGAGCAATGGGATGAGATTTCCTTTTTTGTTTTTATACTTATCAATCAATGGATCCATCAAAGTAAGATCAGTTTCCTCAGCAGGAAGTGTAATTTGATGGGTGTTTTGCGGTAAAATTCTTTTTATGCGCATGGTTAGAAATGTTTTGCGAAAAGTATAGAAAAAAATATCAAACAAGCGATGATTTCAGAAAAAAATATTTTGCAAAAAATATTTGCATATGTCAAATAAAAATATTACAGCAGAACTTCATTCTTACTGAAAACAAAAAGTATATATCTTTTATTTTTTCTGAATTCTGATGAATCAATAAGAATCATATCTTCATGCACTTTTGATATCTTTTTTCTGAACAACCACATAAGAGTTTTATATAGCCAGGGTCTTCTTTCCTGTATTTTTTCTCTTGCAATGTCGAGGCTTGGAATAATATATCTTTCAACAAAGTTTTTTGCAGTGTCGAGGGTTGGAAGAATGGCCTCTGTTATATCTTCTTCTTTTACAATCTGAAAATTGTTTTTCTGCGCTTCTTCAAGGAAGGCACTCAACCTGTGGCCACTTTTTGCCATTTTTCCGGTTGCATCATCAAGTACAAAATAGTCGCATACTACCAGGTATCCTTTGGATTTTAGCAATTGGGTTGTTTTGTCGAATAATCTGTTCAACGGAATATACTGTGCAGATTCACTCATTAGAACCAGATCGTAAGTCTTTTCTGAATCGAAATTCTGGTATCGGGCCAGATGGAACGGCACAGGAACTCTTTTCTCAAATAACTCCTTTTGGTACAGGTCGGGTGATAATCCTTCCACCTGGTAATTTTTGCCAAACAGTGTTTCTGATGTTGCTCCCGTTCCACAGCCCACGTCGAGAACAGAGAAACCGGAATCTTTATCGGAAAGGTTTTCGATTTCATCTACCAGTAATTCTTCATAACGCTTTTGCGCCTGGATTAAACCGTTGATATTTCTTTCATCACTATCATGCCAAAGGCCGTAGTGTAATCTGTCAAGTCCAAGTACTTCATTGTAAAAACGAAGTGCCCTGTCTTTTTTGAACTTTTCTTTAGGTTTTTTCAAATCTGCAGTTTTAATATTGAAGTGCAATAGGTGAATTGCGATAAAGTATTTTGGGTAAAAAAATACCCCATAAAAATGTATGGGGTAAAAGTAAAAAAATATAGTTGTTTGGCTGTTTACCTGAAGTAATAAAATATCCTGTTTTATTTTTCTTCACTGTATCGGGTAAATGGAGTAATTTTCTGACTGGCAAAATCGCCTTTAATATATTTGAAATAACCTGTAATTGCTATCATTGCAGCATTATCGGTGCTATATTCAAATTTTGGAATATACACCTTCCAGCCTGATTTTTCTTTTTCTTCAAGCATAGCCTTTCTCAATCCGGTATTGGCAGAAACACCCCCGGCAATAGCAACATGCTTTATTCCGGTTTGCCTGGCTGCTTTGCGAAGCTTATGCATGAGTATTTCAATAATTGTATGCTGAACAGATGCGGAAAGATCAGCTTTGTTTTCTTCTATAAAGTCAGAATTTTCTTTGAGCCTGTCGCGAAGGAAATACAAAACTGAAGTTTTTAGGCCGCTGAAAGAAAAATCAAGATCGGGGATATTGGGGTGAGGGAACTTGATGGCAGTGGGATTCCCTTCCCTGGCCAGTTTGTCAATTAGCGGGCCTCCAGGATAGGGTAACCCCATGATCTTTGCCACTTTGTCAAAGGTTTCTCCTGCTGCATCATCAATAGTTTGCCCGATCACCTTCATATGAAAGTAATCCTTTATGATTACAATTTGGGTATGACCGCCCGAAACTGTAAGGCAAAGAAAAGGAAATTCAGGTTTTTCCGGTTGCTGCGGATCTTCAATAAAGTGCGCCAGAATATGAGCATGCATGTGGTTAACCTCAATCAATGGAATATTTAATGCCATAGAAAAAGATTTGGCAAAAGATGCACCTACCAGCAATGATCCTAACAAGCCGGGTCCATTGGTAAAAGCAACGGCATGTAATTGATTTTTATTTATATTTGCAATATCCAAAGCCCTGTGTATTACAGGAATAATATTTTGCTGGTGCGCACGTGAGGCCAGTTCAGGCACCACACCGCCGTAAAATTTGTGAACATCCTGATTTGCAATTACATTGGCAAGAATTTTATTATTTTTTAAAACTGCTGCTGAAGTATCATCGCAGGATGATTCGATGCCAAGAATGTATGTATCCATGATTTTTTTCTCTGTAATTTGTTCTGGTTTCTGTTTTCTCCGAAAGCCTTTGTTATTACTGCTGCAATTAATTGATTGCTATTGCGTTATAAGAACTGAAGAAATGAAACCCACCCATAATTTATACGTTTAAAAATTAAATAGTAAAAGGGAGACAAAGTTATTAAAAAAACACGTTACATAGTACTTATTACTGTCTTTGTGATGTTCCTCATCCCTACACTGGCTTATGTAACACTCAGAAGTCATGGTGTACAAACATGGCTTGCATCAAAAGCTGCCACTTACCTGTCAGATGAACTGGGTGCAGAGGTAAGTGTAGGGGGTGTTAGAGTAAAATGGTTTTATAATGTTGCTCTGGAGGATATCAATATTCTTGATAAACAGGAAAGGCCTATCCTTTTTGCCAATGAGCTGGTTATTGATGTTGCCGGCATATCATTCTCGCGAAGAAAACTGAAAGTAGAAAAACTTCTTTTTGATAAAGCATCATTGGGTATGGTAAAATATCCGGGTGAGGATGAGTTTAATTTTCAATTTCTTTTCGATTATTTTACTTCAGATGAACCGGTCGATACATTCAGACTCCCAAAATGGCAGGTTAGCGTTTCTTCTTTTGAATTCAGAAATTCGGGGCTTTCCTTTATTGATGAAAATGTCGGGCATACTGATTATGGTTTTGACTCTAATAATTTTGCTTTCGGAAAATTAAATCTTTCCATAAGCAATATTTCCTTTGAAGATGAAGTATTACTCGCAGAAATTGATCATTTTTCTGTTGAAGAATCCAAGGGGCTTTTGGTTGAAGAGGTAAAAGCGAATATAATGGTTGGGCCACAAGGTAGTTATGCCAGTGATATGTTGATCAAAACAAATCGCAGTCGTGTTGAACTCGGTGTAGCACTTGAGTATGATAACTATAATGATTTTTCTGATTTCGTTCATAAGGTAAATATGGACTTTGAAATTAAACCATCAGCACTTCAACTCTATGAACTGGGTTATTTTATTACTTCATTGTACGGATTGGATAACCGGGTTTATTTGAAGGGAAATCTTTCCGGAACAGTTAACAACTTCAGGGGGAATGAAGTAATATTGCAGTATGGAAACTATTCTTCATTCCAGGGAAATTTTTTACTGAACGGCCTGCCCGATATTCAGGAAACCTTTTTGAATTTTTCTGTTAACAGATTTGTGACAAACAGAAGAGATATTGAAACTTTTATAATACCTTATGCAGACGGTGCTTCTCCATTGGTGCTCCCCAAACAATTTCAAAATATGGGGATGGCTAATTTTTCAGGAAATCTTACAGGATTTATTTATGACTTTGTTGCCTATGGTAAGTTGCAGACTGCTATGGGAGAGATTGAATCAGACATTGCAATCAGAAGCAACGAAGACTTCTCCGAGTTAAGCTACAACGGAAATCTTGGCACTTCAGGTTTAAACCTAGGGAATCTGTTGAATGATACAGATAACTTTGGTGAGATTGCATTTGACCTGAAACTGAAGGGGAAAGGTATTGAACTGGACCGTATTGATGTATCAATGGATGGTATGGTTAAAAGAGTTGAACTCAAAGGCTATGATTACCGGAACATTGATATTTCCGGAACGCTCAAAAACAAGCAGTTCAATGGCAATCTGCTTATTGATGATCCTAATCTTTTTGTGGATTTTAACGGTTTGATTGATTTTGGCCCTGAAAATCCTTACCTCAATTTCACAGCACGTATTGATGATGCAAATCTTTCCAAACTGAACATCTACCAGCGCGACAGTATTTACCAAAGTTTAGTGTCTACTATTGTTTCGGTTGAAGGCCACTTCAAAGACATGCAGAACCTGGAGGGTGAAATTGCAGCATACAGTTCCATTTACAGAGAGATTGAGCCCGAAACGGGTATTGAAAAGAATTACTATCAGAATGACTTAATATCACTGAGCAGTCATGGATCAGGACAACAACAAAATTTACTTATATTGACCTCTGATTTTCTGGATGTACAGATTGAAGGATTGTTGTCATATGACCGATTAAAAGAAGACATTACTCAATACTTAGGTTACTTTCTGCCATCCCGATTTGAAAGGTTTAATTCTGCTGATGCTACCAATGATACGGTTATCCAAAGAGGAGAGTTTGAAATACATTTTAAAGAAACCCGTGAGCTTTTTTCAATCTTTTTTCCCCAATGGCATTTATCTGAAAACGTTTTGATACGAGGCCGTTTTAATACCCATGAAAGATTATTCAAACTGGATGGTTTTGCAGAATTTTTTGGCTTTGCAGAAACACGTATCAATGATTTGAAGATTCATATGGCATCCGACACAACAGGAATTGAAATAAATAATACTGCAAGCAAATTACAATTGAGTGATAGTATATGGATGGACCGGTTTCAGTTTATATCCGGAATTTATAATGATACAATTCAGGTTTTAACAAGTTGGGAAAATGAAAACGGAGTTACCAGAAACAGCGGAAGAATAGAAGGTCGTGGCCGGGTACTTTCTCCTTCTCAGGCCGAATTTGTTTTCCAAAGATCTTTTGCCTACATAAATGATTCTCTATGGAACATTAGCCCTGCCAATTATATACTGATCGATTCTAATGTTGTTGATATTCAGGACTTTCTTCTTTTTAAAAATGATGAATATTTAAAGATCGATGGCCGGCTCAGCGATCATCCCGATGATTTGCTTACTGTTGACCTGAATAATTTCGATATTGAAAGTTTAAACTATCTGCTCAGGGGTCAGAAAGTTGATTTTGGTGGTATATCGAGTGGTGAACTGGTCATGTCAAATCTGAAAAAAACGCCTAATATATCGGCAAATTTACTTATCAGAGATTTCTCTTTTAACAACGATCATCTGGGTGATCTTTCCCTGGAAAGTATTTGGGATGCAGCAGCCAAAGCATTTAAAATTGATGCAGAGATAATATATTACGGTAATGTTGGTTTTAACAAACCTGTCATTGCAAAAGGATGGTTTTATCCTGAAAGAGAAGATGATAATTTTGATCTTGATATTCAGGTTGAGAATCTCCGGATGTCAATTTTTAGCAGATATCTTGACGCATTTACTTCCAACTTCAGAGGTCTTGCATCGGGTAAATTACGATTGGAAGGTCCATTATCATCCCCCGAATTAAAAGGAAGAGCCCGGCTTGTGCGCACAGGCTTTCGGGTAGATTTTACAAACACAGCCTACTCTTTCGCTCATGATCTGGAAATAGGAAAGGATTTTTTCAGGTTCGATAATCTTACCTTAAATGATACCCTGGGAAATTCAGCCAATGTGAGTGGTATAATCCGCCATAACAAATTCATGAATTTCAGTGTTGATATATCTTTTTTGATGGACCGGATTGCAGCATTAAATACATTGCCGCATCACAATGAATTATTTTATGGAAGGGCGTTTGCCAGTGGACTGCTCAGAGTACATGGCCCGGTTAACGATATTAAAATGGATATTGCTGCGCAGGCAAACCGGGGTACACAGTTTTTTCTTCCGCTTGATTACCGTGGAGAAGTTTCGGAATCCAATTTTATAACTTTTGTGCCACCCGACCAACCATTGAGTGATGATATTCCTTTTAATGTGCCTCAGATTGCAGGCATAACACTAAATTTTGATCTTGAGGTAACACCTGATTCTGAGATCCAGATAATCTTTGATTCTCAGATTGGTGATATTTTACGCGGAAGGGGATTTGGTGATCTGAAATTTGAAATCGATAATCAGGGTGCTTTTAACATGTATGGCGATTATACCATACAGGAAGGAGATTATCTGTTTACCCTTCAAAATTTAATTAATAAAAGATTTCGCATGCAACAAGGAGGTACTATACGATGGTCAGGTGATCCTTATGATGCTGATATTGATATTCAGGCCATCTACCGTTTACGAACATCTTTGATTGACCTGGCCAGAAGCCAGAGCGATACAAGTGATATGTACCGCGGCAGAGTTCCGGTAGAAACTGTTCTTCACCTGCAGGATAAACTCTTTAACCCCAGCATATCGTTTGAAATACAACTCCCTGGAGGTGACGAATCAACCCGTGAAATGATAGAACGAATTATAACAACTGAACAGGAGATGAACCGGCAGGTATTTTCTCTTTTAATCCTGAACCGTTTTGTGCCCCCTGAAGATGGTTTGAATACTGCATTGAGTTATGGTATGGGATCCACATCTTCTGAGCTGCTTTCCAATCAGTTGAGTAACTGGCTGTCACAAATCAGTTCTGATTTTGATATAGGAATAAATTATCGACCTGGCGATGAGATCACTAATCAGGAGATCGAAGTAGCTCTATCCACTCAGCTTTTTGACGACAGGGTTACTATTGATGGAAATGTGGGGGTCAGGGGTGACCTCAAGGGTGATAATACGGTTGGTACCGACGAAAGAACAAGTAATATTATCGGTGATGTGAATGTAGAAGTAAAAATTACTCCTGAAGGAAGATTTCGCGTTAAAGCATTTAATCGTTCAAATACTTTTGATGTTCTTAATACTAACTTTCCATATACTCAGGGAGTGGGTGTTTTTTACAGACGCGAATTCGACAGTTTATTTGAGCTTTTCCGGAAACAGAACCGGACAAAACCCGAGCTTCCTGAATTTGAAGAACCCGAATATCCTGAGATTGATAATTCAGGGGCTCAAGCATCTGATGATGAATAATAACAGTAGAATTAAACTTTAAATCTTCCTCTGACAATTCTGAGTTGTTCACGAACGGTTTTATTGTTGGCTTTTTTTTCTGCCGAACGAATATCGCCCAATAGAAAACCATATGCTTCCATACCTTCTACTTCATCAAAGATTACTTTAAGTATGGCCATTCCCGGAATGAAAAGAATCATTCCGGCCAAACCCCAGATAAAGTTACCCACAAATAAAGCAATAATGGTCATTAAGGGGTTCATGGATACTTTGCCGCCTACAATTTTAGGTGTGAAAAGATTACTTTCAAAAAGTTGAATAACATAGAAAGCAAGTAAAACGCCCACGGGATACCATAGTGAATCTTTGGTAAGAAAAGCAAAAAGAATAGGAAGCGTTGCCCCGATAAACGGCCCCAGGAAAGGAATTACATTAAGGATTGCCGCAAAACCGGCAAAAAGAAAAGCATGCTTTATGCCCAGACTAAGCAATGCAGCACTGTTTAACACCATTAAAATACAGATTACCAGAAACATTCCCGTAATGTAATTCTGCACAACCAACTTCACTTTCGAAATAACATTTCTTACCTTCAGTTTATGTTTCTCTTCAAATGAAAGCAAGATAAAGTCAATAAGAAATCTTCTGAAGTAGAGGAAAAGAAAAATATAAATAGGCATGATGAAAACCATGGTAAGGGTGCCGGCGGTGGCAATTACACCTTGAGTAAGACCTGAAGCATTTTCATAGAGATACTGAAAAACTGCATTTTGAATGTTTTCAGCAGAAATGGGTACAACGCCATCAAGATTTGTTTCAATATATTCATTGAGAATGTTCAGATAATAAGTTACCCTTGCCTCGAGCAGTGCCAGATCGCCACTAAATCTTAATATCTGATTATAGAAAAAGTATACCAGGGCACTCAGCAGAATAATCAATGAAATAACACTTATACCCACAGCAAGTGCTTTTGGGAGTTTTAAACTCTCTAACCATGTGGTAAACGGACTGATCAGAATTGCAAGCAAACCTGATATGAGAAGCGGAACCAATATTGATTTTGCTTCACGCATAATAAAGACTATAAGAACCAGGGTAAGCAGCAAAATGGCCAGGCGGAAATAAAACGGGAATTTTATTTTCATTTTATATTATTTATTGATTTAAACATTGCTGATTAACATTTGAAACATAGTTTTCAATGACTCTGAGCTGATGAGCAGTTTCATGACCTTCAAAACCTGTTAGGTCATTATAATTCACCAGTTCCTTAAAATGTTTAAGATAAACTGATGATACCGGTTTGTATGACCAGTGCCATTTTTCTTCTTCATAACCTGATGGGCGGTCTTCGTTTTTGCGGGTATAAGGTTGACAAAATCCATATTTATGGGCATGTTCAACCAGCCATTCGTATTCCTGCCTTCCTTGACCTGATGCAAAATAGCTGTTGTTTAAACTGTTCAGATCGATATCAGTACCCCAGTGATGACGTGATGTTCCGGGCATTGCACTGAATTTTAAAATCTCAAGCGCACGTTTTTCCGCATCGGGGATTTCTGTGGCAAAAATATTTCCACTCAAAACCTGCCTGCCGGTCCATTTGTTTTCCCATATCCGGTTCTGATGATCAAAATCGCGGAAAGCTGAAACAATAGTAAGTTCAATCCCATCTTTTTTTGCATCATCATGCATATTAATAAAAGCGTTATAAGCTTTTTTATGCATGTACATTCCACTTCTGTTGGCGTATTTATTCTCTATAGGCGAAAGCAAAGAGTCTTTTTGGGACGTACTGAGTTTTCCCAATAAAATATTTTTATCTGGTTGTGGTAATTCAGGCATAGGTTCTTCATTTTGAGTTAATAAGGAATCCTGACTTTTCTGATGGGTTGTTTCAGATGTTAAATTATGCTGATCAGAGTTTAAATTTCTGCGGTTTAACCTGCAGGTGCGGGAACCTATCAGTAACAGTGCCAGGATAATAATAATTATTATCAGTGCTTTCTGTTTCTTATTTTCGTTTTTATTCTTTCCCATCAAAGAAATATTTCAGAGTTGATTGATCTTAACGTTCGCTTTACGAATGTTAGGTGTACTTAAAACCGGTTTCAAAATTAAGATTTTAACCTGAAAATAGCTTTGGGTTGATAAACAAAAACGTAATTTTGTTCTTATTAAAGAAATAAAGAAAAACTATTTGATTATATAGTAAAATGTTATGAAAAAAATACTGAAAGCTTATGAAAACCTTGATTTTTTGAAATCGCCACAGGCGCGAATATTGCGTATTATGTCGGAGTTTGTTGAGCCCCAGGCACGGTTTCAGAAAAACGAGATCAAAGATACTGTTGTATTTTTCGGATCAGCGCGGTTGCCATCACGTGAAAATGCTGAAAAGCAGCTTGCCGGGTTAAAATCAAAAAAAGAAAAGGATAATGCAGCCATAAAAAAAGCCGAAATAAATCTCAAAAATTCGCGCTATTATGAAGATGCCGTAGAACTTTCTAAAAGAGTAACTCAATGGTCCATAAAGAATTATTATAATAACGGGCGTCGTTACGTGGTTTGCACCGGTGGCGGCCCCGGAATTATGGAAGCAGCCAACAAAGGTGCATATCTGGCCGGTGGTAAATCAGTAGGGCTGAATATCAGTTTACCTTTCGAACAATTTGCCAACCCATACCTGGAAGATGACCTGAACTTCGAATTTCACTATTTTTTCATGCGCAAGTTCTGGTTTGCCTACCCTGCAAAGGCCATTGTAATATTTCCCGGTGGTTTCGGTACATTAGATGAACTTGCCGAAATTCTTACTCTTGTGCAAACCGGCAAGATTAAAAAGGAAATGAAGATTTTGATTTATGATAAGGTATACTGGAATGAGATCATCAATTTTAAAAAGATTGCCGAAAATGGCATGATTAACGAAGAAGATCTTAACTTGTTTACAATATGCGATACGGTTGATGAAATGGAAAAGGAACTGGTTCAACACTTTGAAAAAATGAAGGATCAGGATAAACTCATGTAAGCTTTTTCAGAATGGATATCCTATAGCAAGGTTCAGCAAAAGATTATCCTTTCGCCAGTTACTGTCAGAGAAAATTAATTTCTGGAAATAACCGGGAGAATCATCATAAGGTACTGCCAATGGGAAGGCAAGATCAAGACGTAAAATAAAAAATGTAAAATCGAACCGCAGTCCAACACCCGTGCCCAGTGCCATCTGCCCAAGCCATTCTGAT
>JBHEOF010000017.1:0-15757 GCA_046261715.1 Bacteroidales bacterium | reverse complement strand
CCGCCAGGGGTTCTTTCGCGTTCTTCTAGATTCCATACGTTGCCGGCATCGGCAAAAACTGCACCTTTTATAATACTTGTCATGCTGAAGCGGTATTCCAGGTTGAGCTCCAGTTTTATATCACCCGATTGGTAAATATTGAAAGTTGTTTGCAAAGTATCTGGTGATTGGTAGGATCCCGGGCCTAAAGAACGTGGATGAAAAGCCCTTATGCTATTACTGCCGCCGGTTGTAAAAAGTTTTACATAGGGCAGGTTTGAAGAATTGCCATAAGGAATTCCAATACCTGCTGCCAGCCGGGAAGCCAGTTTCTGCTCATGGCCCATGTCAAGAAAATATCTCAGGTCAAAATCATTTCGTGCATATTGTGAGAAACTTTGATTGAAAATCTCATATCCGCCTTCTTCCTGTTCTTCTCCCAGGTTGAATCCATGAATAATCAGATAAGCTATATTTCCTGATAAATCGATATTATAGTTTAAATACCATCCATGCTTTTTTTTCTCACGCAAACGGGAGTTGTAATAAGAAGAAAACTCTGATCCCAGTAAAAACTGTTCAAATAATCCACGTCGTAAGAGTTGTTCTTCTTGGAATATCTGTTCATACTCTTCAGATACGGAACCAAGTGAAAAAATATTGAATACGAAGGGATTAAATCTGTATTGTGAGGTAACAGACTGATTCCACAGGTACCCAAAATTGCTTTTTATGGATGAAATACTGAATGCATCAGTTCTGCTTCTGAAATTGAATGATAATCCTATGCGGGTTTTGGGAATAAACCGGGGTGACAAGGTACCGGTGCCAAAAGGAACAACAAATCTTGGAATGGTTAATTCTGCAGATGCTCCGGCTTCCCATGAGTTGGCACTTCTTTCCCTTTGACCAATATAGGTTTCGTAGGCCCCATCGAGATTCATGGTGAAGTTTTCTGCCCCACCAAAGAAATTTCTGTTATTGAAAGATAAGGACAAACCCGGGCCGGCAAAATTTGTGGATTTCGTTACACCTCTGATCTCTGCGCTTATACTCTTCTTATCCAGGGGTGACAACTGTACCCTCAGATCAAGATATGGTTTCTCTTTTTCCCTGTCTTCTGTGAAACGAAGATTTACAAATTTAAAAACTCCCAGTCCCATAAGGTGGTTTAGGGTAAGGTCATGGTCATTACTATTGTAAAGTTTATCTTTTTCAAAAAAAATTGCACGCTTGAGAGTTGATGGTTTAAATTCTCCGTTGTTATTCAACAGATAAACTCCGTTATCGAGGTAAATGGTGTCATTTGTCTGCTTCTCTCCGGTCAGGGTAAATGCAGTGTTGATGTATGTATTTCTTATGTATAATTTTTCTGTTGCATTGACAGGGATATTGGTTTTAAGAGCAAGTGAAAGGCTTACATCTCTTTCTCCACCGGTAGTATCTGCTCTGAAAATCAGAAAATCAGGATGGAAATAAAAGTATCCCATTTCTTTCAGGTTTGTAGTTATTCGTTCACGCTCTTCCCGCAAAATGCTGAGCCGGTAATCTCTGCCTGGCTTTATCAGGCTTTCGTCAAGAGATTCATTGATGTGTACTGCTATTTCGGTCTCTGAGTCAATGGGTAAAAGTTCAGCAATGGTAAAAGCAGGGCTCAGAGCCACAGTAAATTCTAAACCGGCTTTTTTTTCACTCTCCTTTATTCTGTAGTCAATCTTTGGATCGAAAAAACCCATGTTAAACAAACGATTCTCCATCAACCGGATTGATTGGTCTATATTGAAATCTTCAAACAGAACGGGAGGTCTTCCAATGGTATTTTTCATATAGCGGGTAAGTGCATTACCAGGATCCTCACCGGCAACGTTGTAAAACCATAATCTGGGTCTCCAGAATAAGATCTTTTCATTGGGTTTAGGACGGATTACCCTTTCCAGTTCAGAAGTTACTTCTCCCTTAGTTGTTATTTTTTCTTCAGATTCTATATTTACATTACTTCCCGTATACAGTTGCTGACCTTCATCAAGATATTTCAGGTTGGAACAAGATGAGAATAATAATAACAGGGCAATTATTGGTAAATAATTTCCTGAAAAAGGTAGCATTATGTATTTTTTAAAAATCATTTTTTATTAATGTCATCTTCATCTTCGGGTTCTGAAACAGTAGTTTCTTCTTCTTTTTTGAAGAGATCCCGAAACTGGTTATAACTTCTTGAAAACATGAGTGCTATACCTGTATCAATAACCTGGTCATCAAAGATATCGCCATAATTCTTTTTTCTGAAACCTTTGAGAATAAGATTCCCTGCCGGAGTAAGCAGGTACTCGATATTAAAATCACCCGCTATTTCATTAGCTTCCCTGCGTCTCGTTTCATCTTCCAGTTCAATGTTTCCTCCAACCGTAATTTTAACTCTTTCATCAAAAAAGTCGCGTGAAATTTCCATCTGGAGCTCAGTTCTCCCTTCTGGTTCACCATTTGTAAAATCAACGAATGATTCCACTTCAAAATTAATATCTACGCCACGAACATATTTGTCGGAAAATCGGTTTAGTTGCTGTGAAAGTATCTGACTGGCTGATGACCTTGCAGTGGTAGAAATACCACCGCCTCCACCACCGCCTGCAAGCGACGCAAACGGGTTTTCCTGCACAAAATTTCCCAAGATTAAAAGAGCAAAAACCTGTTTGTTAAGTTCCGATTCATTCTGATTGATCTGGTTGATTCTTGCCATGATTGAACCGTCCATCGCATTCTGGTATTCGGGTGGAAGATTAAGCTCAAAACTGATTTCTGGCTCCATAAGGTTACCTTTCATTTTCAGGTATACCAGAAAGGGGTATTGTTGTCTCAGCGCAACAGACTGATCCTGACCGGCAGTCGTTTGGTTGGCCATGAGTTCACGGGCACTGGCGCGTTGGGTATAAATGGCCGTTATATCCACATTGGCATCCATCGGATCGCCGGTCCATACAATATTGCTGCCACTTTGAATCCTGAAGTTTCTTCGAATTACATCGTAGAAGGTAAGCAGGTATTCTCCATCATCAATTTCATACCTTCCGGAAAGAGAAATTCTTCCACCGGGATCAATGCCAAAACTTAAAACTCCACCTCCTGTAACTTCAATAAAATCACCGGCATATTCATCGATAATTATTCTAACATCTGTTTGCGGATCTATTTCCACATTTACACTTACATCCAGGATCTCGAAAGATGAGCGCAACTCATCAGGCGGGGCGGTTTCTCTGATCAGTTGATAAAATAAGGTATCTCTGAATTGGATGAATTCAACTACTCCTTCATCACCAATGGCTTCGGGCATGGTTTGGGGCAATGTAAAAGTGAAGTTGGATCCCTCGTTCAGTTTAAGTCTGCCTTCCACCACAGGTTTGATCTGGCTTCCGCGCAAACGCAGATCAGTATCCATAAGTATCCGGCCGTGATAAATATCATTCTGATTGGGTTTTACATTCATAAGTAAAAAATCCCTTGAACTCAGATCAAGATTGAAGGCCAGTTCATTAAAATCTGAATAGTTTATGGTTCCGTTCAGATTTGCACGGCGCCCTGTTGAATCTTCCAATGCCAGGTTTTGGAGTCTGATATTTTGCTTGTCAAAAATGATCTTCTCACTTCTTAAAAAATAACCTGCATTAAGGGCCGGAACTCTGAAAGATGTTTCATTGATGTTCAATTCACCTGAAATAACGGGAGATTCAGTTGTGCCGGTTACCTTCATTTTTCCTGCAAGATATCCTTTCAAATGGGTAAGATTTCCTGCTGTAAATCCTTCAAAGCTTGGCAGATCAAATCTTTCAAGATCAACGTCCATGTTAATTCCCGGTGTTTCACCCACTGTATAATTTCCTGAGACCAATAGACTGGTAACTTCGCTTTCCACAGAAGCAAAAAGGTAGAATCGATCTTCCACCGGATTTTCTGCTTTCAGGATAATATCTCCGATTTTATCTCCTTCAAAAGTGAAATTACTCACCGACAGATCTGCCACAAAAACAGGGTTCTCAAAAATATTTATCAAACTTAATTCTCCGTTAAATATACCGCCAAGCGGGGGAATCTGCTCTCCGGCAAAATCGGTAAGGCGGCCAATATCAATCTGCCTGAATTCCATGTCAATAACAGGGTATCCGGCATCATGTTCACGACTTTGGGCGATCATGGCACGCCCCTGGTTTTCTATTCTGAAATTTTCAATTTGCAGATATTCAGGACCAAATACGATCATGTTACCGGAAGGTATATTCCAGTTTTCACCATTCAGCAGAAGTCCTTTATCTTCAAATTGCAGCCCGTAAAGCGTATCTTTTCCTTCGAGGGTACCGGCAAATGCATAAAAGGGATTATTTTCAGGATCTTTGATCCCCAGATTAAAGTCAAGAATTTCGTTTTGAAACTTTCCACTGAATTCAAATTGATTTAAGGTAATATCACTTAGCGTTACAGAACTTAGCTGTACTTCAAAATCGAGTGATACTTCATCAGATATTATGCTCAGTAGAAACTCATCAGCATCAATGCCTGTATACTTTAAATGAGGAAGTGATACCTCTACCATTAGATCCCTGATGCTGCTGTCATAACCGGCAATAATTTTTAAAGAATCAAATGATTCAAGATCGGGCAAAAGTAATGAACTGAAAAAATCATTGGGTATTATATCCAGGTACATTTCAAATTGCTGATTCAGAATAGTGTCTGATTCCGAAACATCAAAAAACGGCAGATCGTAGTAATGTGAGAAATGGGCTGAAATGATATCAGGAACTGCTGCCGGAGATATGTTTCCCGCATACCCTGAGCGAACCAACGATGATGTAATATCAATGTTGTAATCTTTTGGATTTGATCTGGAATGTATTCTGAAATCGGGAACATTATAAACCTCACCTTCCAATGCTACATTGGTGCCTGAAATATCCAGCCAGCCATTGAAGAAATCATCCATATCAAAAAGAATATCTGTTTCCGCAGATGTTTGAACCAGTATATCTCTTTCATGAAGACCCAGCTCCTGAAGGCGGGCATATTCAACATTGATGTTGCTTTTTAATGCCGGTATTTCAGAAAAAATACCATATGATGCATCTAAATTGAAATTCAATTGCTCATCTTCGTAATTGGTTGAAACATTTGCTAAAGAATCCTTTAATCCGAATTGCACAGCAATTTCTTTGTATGGATGACCTGCATAAATTAAATTGTTGATTCTGAGATCTGCGAGCATCTCCATGGCTTGAGGTTCAAGTCCCTGACCTTCAAACTTCAGCTCTACAGCAAGGGGTTCGGGAAGGTTTTCGGTTTGTCTGAGAAGTTTTCCGAAATCAAAACCCTGGGTAAAGAACCTGCCATCAAACAAAGCTGCTTGTTCTTTGGTGTCCTTCAGCTCTCCTCTGAAGGCAAAATCTCCCAGATCTGTTCTTACAGAGAGTCGCGTTTGGAAGTTTTTTAGTGAGCCACTAATGCGGTTATCAATATAAATGCTTTGTGGCAGATCTATTCCTTCCGGTGAAAGGGTATCGGGAAGATTAGCCAGGAAACGACGGGGTGCAGCAAAAAATCTGAATAAAATATCATCAAGGTAAAGATTTTCAGGATCAGTGATGTTGCGAATTCTGCCATCAAGATAAGTTGTAAAAAAATCCGGACCCGTTACCCATAAACTGTCAATATACAGATCCTTCAAAGTCCCGTTAATACTGCCTCCAAGTTTTGCTCCCTGATTCCCCGGCCAGTTAAAGTAAAATTCATTCATGGCAGGTACAAGGTATGCCAGATCGCTATTCAGGTGACTGGGTTCAAATTCGAGATCAAGGGAATAATCGGGCAGCACTTCAGATGAAATATCCAGGAAGCTTTCCTGACTGGTGAGATGAAGAGCCAGCAAACTTTCACCGGTTTCCATCCGGAAGTTTCTTATGGTCGAATTACTTCCCAAATCAATATTTGCCTGTAGGTTTTTTAGCCTGAACTGGTCTGAAAATCCGGCACCCAGTTGTAACAGGTCTATTTTTAGTCTTTCCGGATTTACAATGATATTGCGTGCCAGGAATTCAAGATTATTCAGTTTTATATTCTGAGGGTCAAATTCATTATGGTTGTTTTGCAATGAACTCTCCTGCATACTGAAAGCCGATTCTTTGATGTTGATTTCATTTAGTGTAATATGCCAGTCCATGATATCAGCAAAACGAAATGAAAAATCTTCATTAAACTGTTGTTCATTTGCTGTAGTCAAAGTATCTGTTTGTTCAGATTGTGGAAAAATGAAATCAGCAACCAGCTTTTCTGCAAGAACACTTTCCAGATCAACAATGTATTTATGCAGTTGAATATTTTCGGGCATCACATTTAGCTGACCGGCTCTTATATCCATAAAGGTGCCATCATAGCTGCTGAAAGAAAACCCGGGATCAGAAAGCTGTATGGATGTAGCTGCAATATCAAGTTCAGCCATTTCTGTATCATCAGTTTTAGGTGGTGATGGAACAGAAGGTTCCGACATGTTCATAACAACCCTTAACCCATCAACAATAATATCTTCTGTGTGATAGCGTTCGTTGAGAATATCAGCCTGCCGCAGGCGGGTATCAAATTTATCTACGGAAGTTTGTAAATCGATGCCTGAAAAATGATCTGACAGCCTGTAATTGACATTTCTGAGAGAAACCTTGTCAATATTTATTTGCCATTCGTTGGTCTGACTGTTTTCTTTAATGGGCTCATCCTGTGAAACCGTATCTTCGTTTTCTTCTGTTGCAAAAGCATCTAAAATAAATTGAAAATTGAAAACAGTATCAGGTTGCTGGCGCAACATATTGGCTGTTATGTTTTCCAGCTCAAGCGCATTTACATTTACCTTGTTTCGCAGCAGACCGATCATACCCACGTCAACAAATATACTTCCTGCGTGAAGAAGTGTATCTCCTTTATTGTCTTCCACATAAATGCCTTTCAAGCCTACTTTTTTTGGAAAACGAATGGAAACCCGGTCAATTTCTATGGTGGTTTGTGTTTGTTTGCTCAGGGAGGTCGTAATTTTTCCGGTGAGCCAGGTTTGCACAAATGAGAACTGAAGGATGATTAAAATAATCAGAAAGAGCAAAAGAAATGAACCTGCCAGCCATCCCAGAATCTTCAGGAATTTTAAAAAATATTTTTTCATTAAATTTCTTGACATGGGTAATGCTTCTGCAGGTGATGAGATGTTTTACTAGTCTGAACGGTGCTTTCTGAGCTTTGTTTGAAAACGTGAATAACAAATATACAATTTTACTTTATTTAAAATATATTTGCTCGAAAACCTTCGGTGAAATTATCCTGATTAACATATCCTGTTAAAATTTCTTTTGATCAGAAGTCGGTTTCCAGATGACAAAAAAAACTCTTAAATCCGATTCAGCAAAAAAGTAAAATTTTTTAAAAACGCTGTTTGTCTTAATTTTGCATATAAGAATTAAAGTCGCTAACAACTACTAACCTAAAAAGAGTATTATGAAATTAAAATTTACCTTTTTGTGTATTACATTGATAAGCTTTTTTACAGGCTACCTGGGTGCACAGATTTCACCCAAAGATGGCAGTTTGCAGGAATTACCCCAGTTTGTAGATTTTGAGGAGTTTAACGGAGTAAACCTTTCTGAAATCTATACTGGCTGGCAGGAGGGGCAGGGTTATCAGCAACCTCAGTATGCCGGAGGAGGTTGGTTTAGTGCCGATCAGATACATCACAGCAAAACGGCAGCAGTGGGTTTTTCTTTTACAGGCCTGAGAGATGAATGGATTATTTCTCCACAGTTTATGGCTACTGAAACTACCGTTATTTCTTTTAAAGCTGCATTAAGCCGTTTTTGGGATGATCCGGTTACCGGTAATCTGGCTTTTAATGATAGCATTAGTATTCTTGTTTCTACCAATACCGATCAGCTTGATTTTACGCATCTGATACACTCATTTAAGCTGGGAAATACGCCCGGCTGGCAACTCCAGGATTATCAATTTGATCTCAGCCAGTTTGCGGGTCAGTTGATTCATCTGGCATTTTACGCTACCAACGGCCAGGAAGCCAACAGTCTTGCTGCTTTTCATCTTGATGATATCGTAATAAAAAACGCTGTTCCGCAGGATGTTTTGCCGGTTGAATTGCAATCACCTGTGGCAAATACTTGTTTTGAAGATCAAATACCTATCGAGGTTCTCGTTCAGAATGATGGCACCGGTCCTGTTTCGTCTTTTCCGGTAAGGGTTAGAGTAAGAGGTGCCATAAATGAAAACTTCTTTGGCATTTATGAAGGAACGCTTCAGCCCGGCGAACAGGGCCTGGTGAATGTGGGCAATTTGATAAACCCTCCTTTGGGTGATTATACTTTTTCAGCAGAAACCGAACTGGACGGCGATGAATTCCCTCAGAATGATGTTTTGCGTGATGTGAAGTTTCCGAATCCAGGACCTGTTGATCTTCCACTTCCGTTTATGAATTTCATGGGATTTTTCTGGAGTAATCTCAGCGAAGTTTATCCCGGCTGGTATGAAGCAAGGGGAAAAGATTACCCGCGTGTAGCAATGGATACCGACTGGCAGGGAATTAATTATGATAATGCCCGCACTGCCAATGTATATTTCGCAGGTTTGGGTACCCAAGACTGGTTGGTTGGCCCAAAATTCAACGCCACAGAAAACCTGGTTGTAGAAATGAGAGCTGCAGCTGAATATATTCAGGGTGGAGAACAGATGGGCAGCGATGATAAACTCGCTATTATGATCTCTCCTGATTGCGGTGAAACCTGGGAAGAAGTGGCAGCCATTACACAGCAGGATAATCTTACCGGTTCATTACAACCTTTCTCTTTTGAAATTCCCGGTTATGATGGCCAGGAAGTCATACTTGCCTTTTATGCAACAACTGCTGCTATTAATGATTCACCGCAGTACATATTACATGTTACGGATATCGATATTAAAAGTCTTTTCGATCACGATGCAGGTATTACCCGGATTCTTTCTCCGGGTGCATCCTGTGGTTTTTCCAATGAAGAAGAGTTGATTGTGGAAGTAAAGAATTTCGGAGTACAAACCATCTCAGATTTTCAGATCGCTTATAGTTTGAACGGTGCAGAACCGGTTGTGGAAACCATTTCGCAGAGCATTGCCTACAATGACGTATATGCGTGTACTTTTTCTTCCACACTTGACCTTACCCAGCAAGATGATAATGTAATAAGTGTATGGACAATGCTTGACAATGATGAATACACAGCAAACGACTCTTTGGTGGATATCCCATTATTGCTATCATCACATGATCTGGCAAATGATGGTCAATATACCATGGGCTTTGAAGAAGAGGAAGATTTTTCTGACTGGCTGGTGGAAGATGGTAATAACGATGGTACCGAATGGGAGTTAATTGAAGATCCTGTATATGCCAACAACGGAAATAATTCATTTGGCTATTTTTCCAATCAAACCAGCACGCCCAGCAACGACTGGATTTTCAGTTCATGTTTCTTCCTTCAGGAAGGAAATACCTACAATGTAAGCTTCTGGTATCGGAACCGGGCTACTAACTGGCCTGAGAGTATAAAACTTATGCTGGGCCAAAATCAAAATTCTGTTTCCATGGATATTACGCTCATCGATCTGAGCGCAATATCCAATTCAGGCTATCTTAAAGCAGAAGTTGAGTTTAGTGTTGATGAATCCGGCGAATATTACTTTGGCTGGCATGCTTACGGTCCTGCTGACCAGTTTGGTATGCATATAGATGATGTAACCATTTATCAGGTTTTCGATCAGGATCTGGCACTGCTCAATTTCAGAGCCGAGAGGTTAAAGGATGAAGAATGTGTGCTTCAGGATGTTGAAGAGATACAACTTCGCATCTGGAATGCAGGCACCGAAGATATTAGTCAGATTAACGTAGCTATGGAGATTGATCATGCTGACCCCATTGAGCTAACAGCAGATCAGGTGCTTGCTGCCGGCGAAACGGCATGGGTAAGTTTTACTGGTGGATTTGTTCTTGATGCATATGAGATGTATCATCTTAACTTTTACATTACCAACGATGAAGATCAGAATCCTACCAATGACACGCTCACTCTGGAAACTTTTATGCATTCCGATTATAATATGGGCTTTGAAGAAGATGAAGATTTTACCGGCTGGACCGTGCAAAACCTGGAAGGAGTTAACCAGTGGCAGGTATATGAAGGTGCAGGACAATCCAATACCGGTATCCAGGCACTGGCTGTAAGGACCGATGGTGCAGGTGGAAATACTGCCAATGATGACTGGGCTATAACCGATTGTTTTTACCTGGAAGCAGGAAAGTGCTACGAAATATCCTTCAACTATCGCTCATGGTTTTCAACTGAAAATCTGGCGGTGTATATGGGCACCGACAATGATCATACAGCTATGGATGTATTGCTGATAGACCTGCCTGAATTTGACAGCAATGCATACCTGCATGCTTCTTACCAGTTTACAGTTGAAGAAGACGGTACTTACTATTTCGGATGGCACACCGATGGGGGTACATCAGGACGGTACTACGTATTTGTTGATGATGTGAAGATTGTGGAAGATGTTGCTGCACAACCTGTTGCAGATCCTTACACTGAGATTCTTGACCTGGAGGTATATTTCAGCGCCAATGCTGAAAACTATTCTTTCCTCGAATGGGACTTTGGTGATGGGAATACATCTGACGAACCAGATGTATATCATGTATATGAAGTAACCGGCACTTACGACGTAGTTCTTACGCTGGGCAGTGGTTGTGTGGATGAAGTATACGAATTCAGCATTACCATAGATTGTGCAATGGATCCTGATTTTGAGTTTGAAGTGGATGGCACGGTTGTAACCTTTACAGCTCTTGAAGATGCTGCCGGTTATCAGTGGGAGTTTGGTGATGGTACAATGGGTTGGGGGCATGAAATAACCCACGACTATGCTGTAGACGAATCACAGACCTTTACCGTTACTCTTACTTCATTCTACAACTGCGGAAAAGATATGGTTGAAAAACAGGTTGATGTTATTGTTACCGGTCTTGATGATCCTGCAGATTTGCAGATTGCTGAAGGTGATTTTATTCTCTATCCCAATCCCACCAGTTCACAAGTTACTATTGTTTCAGCATCACCCATGAGCAGAATTCTTATCACTGACCTTCTTGGTAAGGTAGTTTATGACAATGTTGTTACAGGGAAATCTGAAATGAATATTCCGGTTGGTGAGCTGCATGCGGGTTTTTACCTGGTGCATGTTTACGCAGAAGGAGATGTTATGGTTAAAAAACTACAGGTTAACAGATAAAAAAATATTTTGCAGTAATAAAAAACCCGGAAGTATTAAGTTTCCGGGTTTTTTGTGTGAAACTAATTCCTTTAGAACTTTTATGTCTTTTGGGTACCAAAATTCATGGCATTCTGCAGCTCATCCATTAACTCAGTAAAGATCTCTTTAACACTGCTGATTTTCGTTGCCAGGTAGGCGTTGCTCCCGGCAAATGCATAGCCGCTTTTCATATTTCCTCTGTAGGCATTGAAAAGGGCTGTAACTATGCAATAGGGACTACTGGAAATATCACAGGTTTTTATGCAATGGAAGGGGCATTTGATGGGAGTTTTCAGTCCCATCTTTACTTTATCAAGAAAAGAGTTATTTATAGCTCTTCCGGGCATACCAACAGGGCTTTGTATGATCTCCATATCTTTTTCATTGGCATTAATATATGACATTTTAAATGCCATGGAAGCGTCACATTCTTCTGATGTTACAAAACGTGTACCTAGTTGTACTGCTTTGGCACCTTTTTGCATAATCTGATAAATATCGCTGCCGTTGTAAATTCCGCCTGCTGCAATTACCGGAATCTCCTGTCCGTATTTGTCTTCAAAATATTTTACTGTATCAACCACCTGGGGCACAAGTTCCTCAAGGCTGTAATGCATATCTGTGATCTGGTCTTTTTTAAAACCCAGATGACCACCTGCTTTGGGGCCCTCAACCACAATTGCATCGGGAAGATAGTCAAAAAGTGACTTCCATTTCTCGCAAATGATCTTTGCTGCTCTGCCAGATGAAACAATGGGAACGAGTTTGGTTTTACTGTCGGGGGTGAGAAATTTCGGCAGATCCATAGGTAAACCGGCACCTGAAAAAATAACGTCAACCTTTTCGGCTATGGAGGTACGCACCAGATCAGCAAAATTTGTCATGGCCATCATAATGTTTACTCCAATGATGCCCTGTGTTTTTTCCTTTGCCTTTTGTATTTCCAGTTTAAGCCCTTCGATGTTGGCCTGGAGGTAGTCAAGGGCTGAGTTTCGGTGCACAAGACCTAATCCTGCGGCCGAAATAACACCCACACCGCCCTCATTGGCTACTGCGGCAGCCAGTCCTGACATGGAGATACCTACTCCCATCCCACCTTGTACGATAGGTACCGGAATAAGTAATCCTCCTATACTAAATTCTTTTATCACAATCTTATTCTTTTAAATCATTGTTTTAAATAAGTGTAAAAGTAAGTAAACTATCAGGGCGTCTGACTTTTGCTATGCTTTATTATTGTTAATTAACATGATGGTGAAGTTATTAAATTTGTTGCATCTCCGGATGACTGATAACAGGCTTGGATATATAAAACTGAATAAATAGTTTTTAAATGGCCTGAAAAACATAACAATTTATAATTTTGACTCACCGGAAGATTGAAAAATTTAAAATTCTTGATTTATGGCCCATAACATTGTATTCGGAACCCTTATTCTCACACTCATATTATTTGCCTGGGGGCGTATTCGCCATGATTTTGTGGCATTGATAACACTGTTTATTCTTATTATAGCAGGTATAATTGAACCCGGCCAGGCCTTTAATGGTTTTGGTCACCCTGCTGTAATAACAGTGGCAGCAGTATTGATCATCGGGAAAGGACTTGAATTTTCGGGCCTGATTGATCTTTTGGGAAAATGGGTTATGAAAATTGGAGACAACCTGCTTTTGCAAATTGCCGTTCTTTCAGTTCTTGTTGCTGTTGCATCAGCCTTTATGAACAATGTAGGTGCACTGGCTATTATGATGCCCATAGCTATTCATATGGCACGAAAAAGCGGAAATCCACCCTCTTACATATTGATGCCCATTGCTTTTGCATCTTTACTGGGTGGTATGACTACATTAATCGGAACCCCTCCAAATATTATTATTGCCACATTCCGTGCTGATGAAATAGGTGAACCTTTCAATATGTTTGATTTTTCACCGGTTGGTTTGGCAATTATGCTTTCAGGGCTTGTTTTTATTATCCTTCTCGGATGGCGGCTGTTACCCAAAAGAGCAGCAAAAAACTCAGATGAAGATACATTTGATATTGATGATTATATTACAGAAGTTAAAGTTGTTAAGGATTCAAAGATCAGTGGAAAATCCATTGGTGATTTAGCAGAGATCTCTGATACTGATGTGCAGATACTTGGTTTGATAAGAGATAAAAAACGCATTCATGCTCCGGGTAAACATGATATTTTAATGGAAAAAGATATTATTCTTCTTGAGACGGATGCGGAAGATCTTAAAACATTCATAGAAGATACCAAAGTAAAACTGGTTGGAGATAAGAAATTTCGAAAGGATGCAGAGGGCTCTGACAAGATTACTGTTTCTGAAGCGGTTGTTATGGCCGATTCAACTTTAATTGGTCGAACGGCTTCTGATCTGCGCTTACGCAGTCGTTACGGAATCAATATGCTTGCCATAGCCCGCAGCGGGAAACGCATTCGTAAGCGACTGGATAACGTGGTTTTTCAAACCGGTGATGTTTTGTTGCTCCAGGGTCGCGATCATGTGCTAAATGATACCATTACATCCATTGGTTGTTTACCTCTTGCCCGCAGAAGCTTGCGCATAGGATATAAGACTAAGATACCTATGGCACTGGGAATTTTTATTACATCAATCGTACTGGTAGTTGCAGGATGGCTTCCGGTTCAGGTGGCATTTTCAATGGCAGCAGCAGGCATGGTATTAAGTGGAGTCCTTCCCATAAAAAATGTATATACCAGTATCGACTGGCCGGTGATTGTCTTGCTGGGGGCTATGATACCCGTTGGTGTTGCACTTGAAACCAGTGGTGCTGCAAATCTTATTGCTTCATGGGTTCTTGAATTGGGTGAAATGATACCTGCATGGGCAATGCTTGCTATTATTCTTGTTATTACAATGTTTCTGTCGGATATAATAAACAATGCCGCAACAGTTGTATTGATGGCTCCTATTGCAATAGGCGTTGCCAACGGTTTGGATTTTTCATCCGATCCTTTTCTCATGGCAGTGGCGGTTGGTGGATCCTGTGCTTTCCTAACGCCTATAGGTCACCAGTCCAATACTCTTGTAATGGGGCCGGGTGGGTACAAATTCACCGATTACTGGCGTATGGGACTTCCATTGGAAGTGATCATTGTGCTTGTAGGTGTGCCAATGATCATGTGGGTTTGGCCATTATAGATAATTTTCTCTTTTTATTTTCGCACATTTTGTAATTTGCCACCAAATACCAATTAAAAAAAATCTCGAATGAAAACACGTCGCGATTTCATCAAAACTACCGGACTGGCATCTTTGGGTGTGTTGGCCGGGCAATCCTGCCAGAGTGATATTCAACCCCATACACCCGTCATGGGAACTGTTTCAGGTCCGCTGATTATTTCAACATGGAGAAATACCAAAGCCAATGAAGCTGCCTGGGAAGTTATAAACCGCGGGGGGCGGGCACTGGATGCTGTTGAGAATGGTGTTAAAGTTGTTGAAAACGATCCGGATGATATGAGTGTAGGCTATGGTGGCCGGCCCGACAGAGAAGGAAATGTAACCCTTGATGCCTGTATTATGGATGAAATGGGTAACTGCGGCTCGGTTTGCGCTTTGCAGCATATCAGAAATCCCATTTCTGTGGCCCGCAGGGTAATGGAAGATACTCCCCACATAATGCTGGCCGGCGAAGGAGCCCTGCAGTTTGCGCTGGAAAAAGGTTTTAAAAAAGAAAATCTTCTTACCGAAAAAGCCCGTAAGGAGTGGGAAAAGTGGCTTAAAACATCGCAATATCGTCCCATTATAAATATTGAGAATCATGATACCATTGGTATGCTCGCTATTGACAGCAACGGCGATATTTCGGGTGCATGCACCACCAGCGGAATGGCCTATAAGTTTTACGGCAGGGTAGGGGATTCTCCCATTATTGGTGCCGGCATGTTCTGCGATAATGAAGTAGGCGGGGCCGTGGCAACAGGTACCGGTGAACTGGTGATGAAAACTCTGGGTACATTTCTCATAGTTGAACTCATGCGCAACGGCGCCAATCCACAGGAAGCTGTTACCGAAGCAGTGCATCGCATCATCAAAAAAACACCTGATTATAAAGACCACCAGGTAGGCTTTCTGGCAGTTGATAAAGCCGGTAATTACGGTGCTTACAGCGTGCAACCGGGTTTTAATTTTGTCTTGCACGATACAACAGGCAACAATCTGTTTGATGCTGCTTCTTATATTTTCTGATGTATCAAAACCATTGGTTATTTTAATTGCATTATTTTTTTTCGGCGAAGGAAACAAAATCTTCTTGCTCTCAGTTTTCCTTTTTATATATATGCAAAAATGAATAGGTTATATTCGTAAGTGTGTATATAATTCCCCATATTGTTGAAAAAACCTGAAGTTTAATTTCAATATTTAGCAT
>JBHEOF010000169.1:0-3795 GCA_046261715.1 Bacteroidales bacterium | reverse complement strand
GCACCGCATAGTCTCCTTCGGTAAATCGCAATGTTGGGCCCGGTATTTCCCCGTTGACGGTCATGCCGGTAACCTCTTTCCCCGCATTTTTGACTTTTTCCTGCCTTAATGTAAGGTGGTAGGTGGTTGTATCGGTTTGCGCAATCACAGGTAATTGTGCTATAATAAGCAGGACTGGTAAAAGTAAAAGGATATTCTTTTTCATTTGATTATTGTCTTTACTTATTTATGGTCAAATGAATTTTTTAAAGATTTTATAGTATTTTATTTCTTTATTGTTTGAAGTTGTTTATCCGAATTAGTTTGACGATATCAAGCCATAAATTTTATTCTATTCCACGACTTCGTAATTGCTCATCATACCTATATCCTTAAACCTGAAAACATAGTCAATAAGAACTAAGTTGAAAACCCACCAAAATTCTAAATCAAACCTTTTTTGCGTTTTTCATACTCCTCCTTATCAATTTCGCCTTTGGCATAGCGCTCCTTCAATATATCGAGCGCTGATTTTCCAGGACTTTGAGTGGAACTGGTATTCTGGTTCATTGATTTTACTACAATCAAAATAACTGCAATGAGTACAATCAGACCGATGATCCACCACCAGCCCATTCCCATTCCCCAGCCGTGACCTCCAAATCCATCCATCATATATTAAATCCTTTCTTTTTACTGATTATTTTGATTTTGCATCATGCCGCCCTGGCCCTGATTCATCATGCCGCCACGGTTTTGCATCATTCCACCCTGGTTCATCATACCGCCTCTTTGCATAATTGCCTTTTGCAACTGCTCTTTCTTTTCGTCGGTTAGCACTGCTTTCATTTCTCCTGCATTTTCGTAGGCAGCCGTTTTCATATTGATTTTGGTTTCAGAACAGGCTTCCCCATCTGTTCTTTAAACTGGCTGGCAGAAGTGTTTTGTAACGTTTATTAATTTTGTTTGTCATGGCACTAATTCTTTACCGGTTTCTGTCTTATCCAACTACTTCGTAATTCCGCATCATTCCCATATCCTCGTGTTCCAAATTGTGGCAGTGATAGATATAAATGCCGGTGAAATTTTCAAATTTCAAGGCTATTTTCAGTTTCATTCCGGGCATTAACAAAAAAGTATCCTGCCATCCTTCGTCAATAAATCCATCTTTCACTGTTTCCCAGACAGCCCGTTGCATTTCTGAAACATCCCTTTCAATAATTTGAAATTGTAATCCGTGTAAATGAACAGGATGCGGCATTCGCATCATGTCCTGCATCATTCCCATTCCCCGGCCATCATCGCCGTTTATAAACTCCCAAACTTCTGTAGTATTCAGTTTCACTTTTTCCCAGTCTGCCACTTCTCTCATCCCAAAAGTTTCTCCGTTTATTACCCATTGCATACGTTGATTAAAGAAACGGAACTGACGTGGAGAGGCAGCATTTGCAGCTTCCGATTCCGGTATGGGAGTGATTTTTTGAAATGCAGAGGGCAACGTTTTCCTTTCACCGCTTTCAGAAGTAACCGTAAACGTGCAAATATCGAAACCGGTACCGTTTGAAGGGCCTGAGCCGGACATCATTCGCCCTCCCATCATACCGCCGCCCATTCCCATGGAAGTATCATCTTTGAAAGGAAGGCTTTGCAGATAAATCTGCTCTTCCGCATTCATTCCTGAAAAATCTTTCCAGATTTCAATCCGCTCCCCCGGAGCGAGCATCAGGTAGGGTTTTCTGACAGGTTGTGACAATAATCCTCCATCCGTTCCGATAACAATAACATCTGAACCATCGCTCCAGGCAAGTTTGTAAATTCTTGAGTTGGAGCCATTCAACATGCGAAAATGGTATGTAGATTTTGAAACCTGCATATTGTTTTCGGGATTTCCGTTTACTACGATCTGATCGCCCAGAAAACCCTGCATCTGGCTCATACGATTATTTTGCAAGTAAACCAGCTGGTTATTGCTGTCAAATATCCGGTCCTGAATAATAAACGGAATATCGTATTTCCCGGATGGCAGATTATTTTCATTCTCTTCAACGATAAACATTCCTGCCAACCCCTGATAAACCTGTGGACCGGTAATTTTATCGGGGTGCGGATGAAACCAATAGGTTCCGGGACGGTTGTTTACTTTAAATTCATATACATATTGATCTCCATTATCCACAGCATACAGTGGATGTCCGTCCATTTCGGGCGGAATGTGCAACCCGTGCCAGTGAATGACGCTCTCGCGTGGTAGCTGATTTTTAAACCGAACTCTGATTTTCTGTCTCTGCTTAACTCTGAAGACTGGACCCAGCCAGGAACCGGAAAGATTTTCAACGGTGGCATTGTCTGCTTTCAAAACCTTCAACATATAAGAGTAGACCTCTGTTTTGTTGCCACTCAATACCTGAATATTGTTCCGGATGGCCGTTAATTCAACATCAACATCCGGATTAAAATCAGGACTAACATCGTAATTTCCTTCAGACATCTTTGCCCGACTGTCGTTATGGCAAAATGTGAATGCAGGCAAAAGTGCAGAAACCGCAATCCCACCGCTTAGTTTTTTTATAAAATCAAATCGTTTCATAAATATCCCAAATTTGATGAATCCTTACCCCGGATGTAGTAATTTTTAAATGCAAATAATTTTATTTTAACAGGCGGGAATTTAACTGAACCATAGAAATATAACAGATAATAAACACCTTTGTTTGATCGTACACTTTAAACTCAAGAATGTTCATTTCATTTATCAAAAGGAATTACACTTTTGCAAGTGCATTCGATAAATCTTCTGTCAAATCTTCAACATCCTCAATGCCTACAGAAATTCTGATTAGATTATCATCAATTCCCAGTTTTTCTTTGGCCGGCCGGAACCGAAGCGTGCGTCATAATGGCAAGCGAAAAAAGCTTCGTGTTTTCAAGAAATTTCGTCGACTCTTCCAGTCCTCCTTTTAAGAAGAAAGTTACCATTCCTCCGTATCCCTTCATTTGTTTCCGGGCCAAGTCATGCTGTGAAAAGGATTTTAAACCGGGATAAATCACCTTTTCCACTTTTTGATGATTTTCAAGAAATTCAGCAATGGCCATTGCGTTTTCGCAATGTGCTTTCATGCGCAAAGGCAGTGTTTTTAATCCTCACCAAAAACATGAGGTTTATTTAAAATTACCACAGCATCATTAACCAGAAAACGTGTTGGGAAGTTATCCGATCCATCAACCACTATATCATAATCTTTTATTATTTCCAGAATGTTGCTTTTTGAAAGTCGTTCAATGTAAGTAATGATATTAATTTCGGGATTAATACTTTTCAACCTTTGAGTTGTAATATCAATTTTGTTTTTACCAATATCGGTCGTATTATACAGAATTTGCCGGTTCAAGTTACTTAAATCAACTTTATCATATTCAACAAATCCTATATTGCCAATTCCTGCGGCAGAAAGATACATTAAAACAGGAGAGCCTGGTCCACCTGCTCCAATAACAATTACCTTTGCCTCACATAACTTTTTTTGCCCTTCTTCTCCAATTTGAGGCAAAATCATTTGCCGTTGATATCTGCTTGAATTTATAATTTAAAGATTACTCATCTAATCGTGAATGTTTTAATTCAGAATGAATAATTATTTAATTAATATTTTCCTTAAAATCAGGAATGATTAAAACCATTTATAATATATGGCTGTAGATAAATTACTTATGTTTCCAGGTAAATTTAAATTATGATGTTTTTAATGATCTTTCATTCCAAATCGTCACCATAGAAAACATACCCTTAATGAGTTTTTGTAGGCATTACATATATAC
>JBHEOF010000168.1:0-3837 GCA_046261715.1 Bacteroidales bacterium | reverse complement strand
GATTTATTAACAATTATGTAGAATGGGAGTTGGGAGTAATCAATACTTTATAATTTCATGATAAACACTTGAAGGGAGTGTTTGATAGATTCTTTGAAGATAAATTTTATTATTATAAGCTGTTTAATTATTAATTTAAAACTATTTCTATGAAAAAAATTGCATTTTTTTTATCGATCATGTTTTTCATGGGAAGTGTGTTGGTTCATGCACAAACGAAGAATATAACCGGAACGGTTACTTCGAGCGAGGATAATCAGCCAATTCCCGGAGTTTCGGTATCTGTTAAAGGTACCACGCTCGGAACAGTTACAAACCTCGATGGAGGATTTGAACTAACCGTTCCGCAGGATGCTAAAACTTTGGTTTTTAGTTTTATTGGAATGAAAAACTATGAGGTTGAAATTGGCACTCTATCCAATTTCAGTGTTAAAATGGAAACCGATGTGTTCGGTATCGATGAAGTTGTTGTTACGGCGCTGGGTATCAACAGGCCCAAAAGAGAACTCGCTTATCAGACCCAAAATGTAGGACAAGAGGAACTTGTAAAAGCTGCTCCAACAAGGGCTGCATCTGCATTGGCAGGTAAGGTTGCTGGTTTGCAAATTAACGTTCAGGACAATGGTGTAAATCCTACGACTCAAATTTTATTAAGAGGTTTGCGTTCGATTAGTGGTAACAATTCTGCGTTGATTGTTATTGATGGTTCAATTGCATCAGAAGGAGCTTTTGATGCTTTAAACCCAAATGACATTGCCGATATTAGTGTTTTGAAGGGTGCTACTGCTGCTGCCCTTTATGGTTCGAGCGCAGGTAATGGCGCTTTAATTGTTACTACCAAAAGTGGTCAGGCTGGTGAAAAATTTACAGTTGGTTTAAATACATCCTTTACTATGGATAAAGTAGCATATATGCCTGATTTTCAGTCAGAATATGGTACAGGATGGGAAGGTGCCTACGATAATGTTGAAAACACAAACTGGGGTCCTCGTTTTGATGGTACCATGAGGCAAATTGGACCCACTTTCCCTGAAGGTTATGGACTGGAAACACAGATAGTGCCTTATGCCCCCGTTAAAGACAACCTCTTGAATTTCTATAATACAGGGCAAACATACAATAATACTGTTTATATGAGCGGAAGCAGCGATGACAGTAAATTTTATATTTCCATAGGCGATCAAAGATCAGATGGTATTGTTCCGGATGATACATATCAAAGAAACACATTCAGGGCAAATGCAAGTAAAAAAGTTGGTAAGGTTGAGCTATCAGCAAGTACCAGTTATTTTACCGACAAAACTGATGTTGTTGGCGGTTCAATTGGCGACCAGGACAGGCCGTTATATTGGTTCCTTTTAAATACTTCTGCAAATATCCCATTATCAACTTATAGTGACTGGAGCAATCCGTTGAGTTATGGATATGCTGATAATTACTATAATGCTTATTATCAAAATCCATATTGGGCTATCGGGACAAACAGAAATATGGATGAAACAAACAGACTTGTTGGTAACATGAACCTTTCATATGATATTCTCGAATGGTTGAATTTCACAGCCAGAGCAGGAGTAAACAATGTTTGGGGAAATGGAAAAAACTGGAGGGCACGCCAGACTTATAACTCTGATTTACAGCCTTCACATTCTACTGTATCGTCGTTTGTTACAGACAGTGAATTTCAAACCAAAACCTATACCGGAGATGCTCTTATTTCGGGTACACGAACGATTGCTGATGATTTTTCGATTAAGGCAATTTTAGGTGGAACTGTTTACGCTACCGATTACAGGGGAAGCACTTTAACCGCTAATAACTTAAGTATTCCTGATTTTTATGATATTTCAAATGGTACTGGTGAACTCCAGGGAAATGTTGATGAGTCAGTAAAAAGGGTTTACGGTTTTTATGGCGACTTTACATTTGGTTATAAAAATTATATATTTCTGAACTTCTCCGGAAGGAATGACTGGACATCTACCCTGGCTGAAGGTAACAACAGTTATTTTTATCCGTCGGTAGGTTTATCATTCGTTGTGACTGATGCAATCCAGGCGCTTAATAACAACGAAATATTATCTTCTGCAAAAGTTACTTTGAGTAATTCAACCGTTTATAACGATTTAGCTCCTTACCGTATAAATGAAACTTATTCTCAACATGTTTCATTTCCGTTTGGTGGGGTTAACGGATTTTTACTTTCACCAACAGCAGTGGATGCCAATATATCCAAAGAAAAAATCAATACAACTGAAATTGGTTTGAATTTAGGATTTCTGCAAAGCAGATTGTGGATTGATGCTTCGTGGTATAATACGATTACTTCCGATTTGATTACTTTTACTACTCCATCAATTTCTTCTGCTTCAACATCTTTTCTTACCAACATTGGTGAATTACAGGGAAAAGGGATTGAACTCACCCTGGGAGGTAATGTATTGAATGTTAGTGATTTTAAATGGGATATTAATTTGAACTACACTTCCCACGAAACAGTTGTTAATGAAATTTATGAAGGGTTAGATGAAGTAGCAGTTACTACCACCGGACAGTATGGTATTTATGCTGTAGTAGGCCAGGCATTTCCCCAAATTAAAGCCAATGTTTATGAGCGGGACCCACAGGGTAGAATAGTAGTTGATCCTGCAAGTGGGCATCCCAAAACCCAAACCGATTTACAGAGTCTTGGGAAAACCACCCCTGACTATATTCTTGGGTTAAATACCGCGTTGAGCTATAAAGGTATATCAGTTGCAGCAACTTTTGATTATCGTACAGGACATAAATATTACGAACAGGGATCAGATGCTATGGAATTTACCGGAAGATCGATGGCCAGTGTTTCGGCAAATCGTCAGGATTTTGTAATTCCTAATTCGGTTATCGAAACCAGTCCTGGTGTATATGCGGAAAATACAAATATACCGGTTTCCGGCGGTCGTCAGAGTTACTGGACCGATGTTTACAACGATGTTAAATCGAATTATGTAAAAGATGCAACTGCTCTTAAATTAAGGGAATTGGCTGTTAGTTATGAACTTCCATCTAATTTACTCAGTAAAACTCCACTTGGTAAAGTAAGTGTTGGTTTTATCGGAAGAAACTTATTGACATGGTTACCTGAAGACAATAGGTTCGCAGATCCTGAATTTAATAACACTAATTCGAACGCTATTGGAGTAGGGGGGTATTTTCAGTCACCACCTACCAAATCTCTTGGATTTAGTTTAAATGTAGAATTCTAAAAATATTGAAAGATGAAAAAGATATTTAAATATACCAGTTTGCTCTTAGTGATTTTACTAATAGCATCATGTCAGGAATTTCTGGATGTAAACGACGATCCAAATAATCCTGTTACTGTAACGCCCGATTTGGTTTTACCAACAGCCCAGGTTTATACTTTAGGGAATATGTTAATGTACAATTGGAGCCAGAGTGATGGTTTTGCCTGGTACCCCGATGAATTCAAGTACAATGTGACTTCATCATTTTATCAGGTAATTTTCAATTATTCTTATTCCAATACACTAAAACAATATCAGGTATTGGATCAATTGGAAAATCCTTATGATTATTACAGGGCAATAGCCAAGATAATGAAAGCATATCATTTCCAGATATTGGTTGATATGTATGGCGATATTCCTTACAGTGAAGCTTTGTTGCGCAGTCAGGAAGCTACACCAATATACGACGATGCAAAAACTATCTATGAAGATTTAATTACAGAACTTGATACTGCGATTGTGCTTATTAAAAATGCTGAAGTACCTGTACTGCCAGGCGATGATGATGCCATTTTCGGTGGAGATATGGACAACTGGATAAAAT
>JBHEOF010000167.1:0-3859 GCA_046261715.1 Bacteroidales bacterium | reverse complement strand
GGCATACCATTTGGCTGCTTCCTCATTTTGAGCATGCAGGACTATGCTGTTCCAGATTTCCCTTCCATTTCCTGTACTCCGTAGGTGCGCCATCACTTTTTCCATATTGGATTGCTGGCTGTATGTTTTGCCAAAAACATACGAAGCACCATGCTCATCCATAGAAACAATGGGATTCACATTCATCATTTTCGCTATAAAGCCCTTGAAATATGAAACCCGTCCGCCACGCACCATATATTTGAGTGTTTTTACACTCACATAAATTTGCGTATCTCTGATCCATTTTTCAACCATAGCAACGATTTCATCATACGGATGCCCGGCTTCAATTGCCTGAGCTGCCCGCAGAACAATCAATCCAAGCGCACCTGACAGATTTTTTGAATTTATAACCGAAATGGGTTTGTTAAATTCAGCATTGACAGTTTTTGCCGCTTTCTGACTGTTGAAACAGGTTCCGCTGAATTTCTCGGTCAGATGAATGGCTATGATGGAATCGTAACTGGCTGAAAGTTGGGTATATAAATTGACGAAAGCCTTTTCATTGATCTGAGAAGTCTTTGGGAATTCTCTTTGCTGATCGAGGAGTGTATAAAATTGCCCGGGCTGAATGGTTATTTTATCCAGATAGTGCCTTTCACCAAAATTTATATTGATTGGCAGCAGATTAATCTGATAATGATCGATGATTTCCTGCGGCAGGTCGCAGGTGGAGTCTGTAACCAGGGCTATTTTAAATTTTCGGTTAGAAATGGCTTCACTCTGGCGCAGCATATCATCGGCCTTGTGAAAATTTACCAGGCTGACTTCGTTCAACTGCTGAAACATATCAGCGGGATTGTTCGTGTGAACGTGAATATGCTTGTTTTTTTCGTTACCACCAATAACAATCGAGTCACCATGCTGCTGCAGGATTTTCGTCAGGGATTTCTGGTCAACGGAGAGGTTTTTTATAAAACCTTCGGTGCAATATCTGAATTTTACCTCTTCCGGAATATGATCATTGTTTGAAGGCAGAATGAGTGCTGCTGGTTTTGCATGTAATAAAGTTCTGATATTGCGGGTTTTTATAAGATCAATAATTCCCCCAATAAACAGGACAAATGCATTGGCACCTGAATCTACCACATTGGCTCTTGAAAGAGCGAGCAACTGAGTTTTGGTATTTGCGAGTGATTTTATCGCCACTTCATGAGACCGGATTAACAATTGGTTAAAATCAGTGATTATTTCGCGGTGATTGTAAATAAAATCTGACCATTCCCTGATAACGGTAAGCATGGTGCCTTCTAACGGATTGGCAACCGCTTCATACATGTAAGGAATCGATTTTTTGATACTTTCAGCAAACTGAAGAATGTTTATGCTGCTCAGATTACCGGCTTCTTTACTGATCCCATAAAGAAACTGCGCAAAGATGATGCCGGAGTTGCCACGGGCATTGGTCATGGCTGTTTCGGCAATCATGTCGGCCGTGATTTTATAGGATTTCTGCGGATGAATGGAGTCGATCACCGATTGTATGGTGGTGGCCATATTACTGCCTGTGTCACCATCATTGACCGGGAAAACATTTATTTTGTTCAGATATGCCTGATGTGCAAGAATATTCCTGGCACCTGCAACAAAGGTGTAATAAAGCCTGCGCCCATCGACTTCTCTGATTGGTAGTGTATTCATCGTACTAATTAAAATGATGTCCGAGCCAGAAACGTTTGAAATTATCACCTGATTTGTACAGCGCAATTGTTGCGTACAAGCAAGTAACGAAGTTACCTAAAATCATGATAGAAATTATCCATAGTAATGCTGTCATCCATTTTTCTTCGCGGTAAATAACCCATGCCGAAAATAAAAAGAACCCGATGTAAACATCAATTAAACTCACTTTTCCCCATGCCATCGAAAACAGAATGCTGCCTTCTTTAATAAAGTCACCTACAATAAATCCGTATGCAAGTGTAAAGAACATGATGAGTGTTCCTGTTACTGCAAATAATTTAGCTACTTTCATGTCATGGATTTTTTAAAATATAAATATCAGGCAGATGATGCAGGAGTATCTATCTGAATTAAAAAATAAATTTAACCACGCCCTTTTTAAAGGTAGTTATAAAATGAGTAAAACCTGATTCATTTACAGGTCTTTTGTAAAATATTTTCCTTAGGATCTGTCCTGAAATCCAACTGCCTTTTTCGAAAAGCATAAATTCTGCCATATCGGCAATATTCCGGGTCGTTCCGGTTTTTTTCAAGGGATTACGCAGCGCATTGGCTTCGCGTTTCTGGTCGGTATTTAACATCACCTCATAGCCTCTGTCACGCAAATGGTTTTCGTAAAACTTCATGGAAGCTCTGTGAAAAGCTATTTTTGTCTATAGAGTTTATATTGTCTGAAATACAAATATTCTTCAACAATGTAATTTATTCTTTGCTTATCAATACACGGTTTTTTTTCAAATTACTGATGGGGGAAGATCAGACTGATTGATTTGATTTCTTTTGTATTACGATTTTGTATCATAAAGTATTTTTTCTTTTACTTTATAGTATTTACCACCTAGCACCAACGCAGCCGAAATGATCATTACATTTTTTATAATGTATTGGCCCTCCAGGGATGGTGTAAGAATATTACCATTCTGGAATGTTATCTCAGGCAATACAACCAATGGCATGAAAGTCCCAAACATTTGAAGGAAAAGCAATGCAATGGCAATTTTTGTGGTTCGCGAAAATAGAAATGTGACTCCAATGGCTACTTCCCACCAGCCAATAACTATTAACCAAAATTCAGGCGTGCCAAAAGGCAACCAAACTACTGTATCTTTAAGCAAGCTTTCGGCTGACGAAACGCCAAAAGGTTTCAATATCCCAAACCAAATAAAAATAATTCCAAAAGAAATTCGAACTGCAGGTGTACTCCAGCGTCTCATCCATCGGGCAATTAGCTGGTCAATTTTTGTAATCAGTTTATTCATAGTGCGGTAAGCATTCCGAATTTACCAATACCAAAGCGGATAACTTCACTTTTCATGTGGGTTGATGTAAAATAGTTAATGCCGTAAGCTAAAAAAGAGAGCCCGGAAATAAGAACTAAAATTTCCGTGAAAGTCATTAGCCGATTAAATTTAGAGATACGGCAGCAATAAACAGGCACAGCAGCAAAAGAAATATTGACGGTACACGCTTGTGCCACGGGTTATTTACTTTGAAGTGAAAATACTGTGCACTCAACATCAGGAAAGCCATTAAAAGTGCCGGAACAGGAACCAGCGAAGGATACCAGATACCTGCTACAAGCAAAGTTGCTAAAGATATTTTTGCGGCGCCAATAATAGTGCGGGTTAAATCGCTCAACTCGTATTGTTTGAATTCTTTAACAATATTATCGAAACGGAATATCCATACAACTGATATGGATATGGCAACAATAATTTGAGCAATGGCAGAATAAGTATTCATTTGGGGATGTTTAAAGTATAACTTTAATAATTTACTGTTTATTCAAAAAAGCCGAATACATCCAAACCAGTTTTTCCTGTGCCCGAATATAATCAAGAAGGTCTCGCTGAATCAATATAATTATTTTGAAAGATTCCAATATTTCATTTACTGCCTTAAACCCATCCGAGACTTCATTACTTTCAGCTATTTTAGATTCTTTTTTGTAATCAGAAAATCTGTGTTTGGGCGAGTGTTCAAGCGTTAAAATTCTTTCTGCAACTTCATCGATTTTTATGAACAAATCGTTGTATAACTCTTCGAATTTCAAATGAAGTTCAAAAAATTTCTCACCCTTTATGTTCCAGTGATAACCCCTTGTGTTTTGATAAAAAATTGAATAGTTAGCAAG
>JBHEOF010000166.1:3467-3860 GCA_046261715.1 Bacteroidales bacterium | reverse complement strand
CCCACAGCATACTCATAGGTAAAATGGGGTATAGTAATAGGAGTACGATGAATTACAACGGGCACCTGGGGAAGACTGTCGGAATACGCAGCCCCCTCAAAATACAGGGAAGGGATATACGTGCTTTCTTCTTCCAGTCCCAGCGGCGCCTTCCATTTCACATCAAACTTACGGATGACCTCTTGTGTGGTTGCAGACTGATAAGTAAAAATTATAATAAGCAGGAAAAGGAAAGGGTATCGGTATAATCTATACATGTTGGCAATATTTTAAAATAATGGACAAGTTGCAATTCTTCCTGGTAATCTGTCGGTAAAATTTCATTACCTGACAATATCAACAAACATTTAAAGTTACAATCAAAAAGAAAAGACTGCAAATTTGTTGAATTAA
>JBHEOF010000166.1:0-3451 GCA_046261715.1 Bacteroidales bacterium | reverse complement strand
CCATATTACGTGGTAAAATTAATCAGAATCTTTTGCGTTAGTGATAAGGGCTGAGAAATGATCTTTACTTTTATCCCAACATTGAGCAACCCTGCAACAACATATTAAAGAATATTCAATTGAAACCCGCAATCAATAATCACGTAAACACAACAAACCTGAAAAACGGAATGTTGTTTACCATTACATTATATATGGTGATTATGCTATCTGCAAGCAGAAAAGCTTATGGACAGGATGCGCTGTTTTCGCAATTTTATGCCAACCCGCTGTACCTTAATCCCGCTTTTGCCGGGGCTGAGCGCTGCACCAGGGTCATCTTCAATTATCGCAATCAACCTTTTCCATCTTTTGGCACTTTTTCCACCTACAGTTTCTCTGCTGACACCTATTCAGAAAGGCTTTCCGGTGGTTTAGGGGTAAATCTGATTCATGATAACCAGGCAGGTTTGCTCAGCAATACACAGGCAGGATTGTTTTATGCCTGGCATGGCAGGTTGTCAAGAGAGTGGTATGTCAATCTGGGGATGCAGGCATCCTGGATCAACTTCAGGATGCATACAGAGAATCTGGTTTTTCCGGATCAGTATAATCCATTAGGTCCGGGAAACAATCTTTCCGGAGAAACCCTCAGCGATGACATGAGCACCCACACAGCTGATTTTTCTGCCGGTGTTCTGGTTTACAACGAGCAGTTTTATGCCGGGGCAGCAATTCATCATTTAAATCAACCCGCATTAGATATATTCAGCGATGCAACCCTGGCACCCAAATACACCCTGATGGTGGGTTACGATTATGTACCCGGTGGAAGAAGAACAGGAAGTGAAAGGATCGCCTTCTCACCCAACCTGATAGCACAGTCCCAGTCAGGCTTTTTGCAGTTCAATTACGGCATGTATGCCCATCTTGACAGACTCACGGCTGGGGTATGGTTGCGCCACAATCTGGAACACGCAAATTCACTGATTTTTACTTTTGGACTCAAACAGGTGAATTACTCCATTGGGTATAGTTATGACTACTCATTATCAGGCTTTTCCGCCCCCGGCGGCGGCGCACACGAATTAGGTGTTTTACTGAATTTTAATTGTCAGGCCCCGAATACGAAATACCGCATACTCAATTGTCCAACTTTTTAGTTATTTTTGTACAAATTTCAAATGAATCTATTATGATAAGGAATCCCAGAAACTTGCCCATGGTAATCGCTCTGCTAGCAGTTGTTGCCATATTTTCATCTTGCGGAAAAGAATCTTCGCCCACCACCGGCTGGACTTATAATGACCCACGCACCGGGGGCTTTGAAGTTACTCCCTATGTAGAACAGGAAACCGGCCCCGGCCTTGTTTTCATTGAAGGGGGTACCTTTGTAATGGGCCGCAGTGAGCAAGACGTAATGTTTGACTGGAACAACATCCCCAGACGTGTTACGGTCTCCTCATTCTATATGGATGAAACAGAAGTAAGAAACGTTGACTATGTAGAGTATCTCTACTGGCTCAGCCGTGTCTTCGGCGAAACCTACCCAGAGGTAGTTCGCAATGCCCTGCCCGACACACTGGTATGGCGCGAAAGACTCGCATATAATGAACCCTATGTGTACAACTACCTCAGACACCCCGCCTACAGAGACTATCCGGTGGTAGGTGTAAACTGGGTGCAGGCCAATGAATATGCTTCATGGCGTACTGACAGGGTTAACGAAATGATCCTTATCCGCGAAGGAATCCTGCAATGGGATCCTGATCAGGTTAATGAAAGAAACTTTAATACCGAAGCCTATCTTGCCGGACAATACGAGGGACTGGTAAGAAGAAACCTTCGCGATCTGGACCCCAGAGGAACAGGTGAAAGAAGAGTAAAACGTGAAGACGGTATCCTGCTGCCCGCATACAGACTTCCCACAGAAGCAGAATGGGAATTTGCAGCACTGGGTCTTATCGGCAACACCATCTATGAAAGAGTAGTGGAAAGGAGACTATACCCTTGGAACGGTCACGTTATCAGAAGCAGCGAGAAAAAAAGCATGGGTACCATTATGGCCAACATTCAGCGTGGCCGTGGTGACCTGATGGGGGTTGCCGGAAATCTTAACGATGCCGGTGAAATTACAGTTCCCGTATATGCTTACTGGCCCAATGACTATGGACTTTACAACATGGCAGGTAACGTTAATGAGTGGGTAGCGGATGTATTTCGCCCTCTTTCTCATGAAACTGTTGCTGACTTCAGACCTTTCCGTGGCAACGTATTCCAGACTCCCGTTCGCGATGAAGACGGACAGCTTGTACCCAAAGACAGCCTCGGACAAATCATATACCAGAACGTAGATCCCGAAAGCGACCCACGTCTGCCATCAAGAAGAAATTACAGGTATGCTGACAATATTGGTTACGAAGACGGCGACTATAGCTCAAGCCGTTATTTCAACGACCCCGATGCCATGGAACGTGTAGGCGAAGAAAAACTGATGTATGACTACGGCACCTCTTCACTTATCAACGACAATGCAAGAGTTTACAAGGGTGGTGGCTGGAAAGACAGACCTTACTGGGCTGTTCCCGGCAACAGAAGATTCCTTGACCAAAACGAAGCAACCAACGACATTGGCTTCAGATGCGCCATGACCAGAGTTGGCAGCCCCGTAGGATATTAAGAATATTGGGATTCTTTAATATGCAAAAACCCCGTCTACTCACAGATGGGGTTTTTACTGTTAAATGCTTTTTTATCTTACACAGCATCTGCATCTAAAAATTAACATATAAATTAGTCATCCCTGATTTTTGCAGGAAATAAATACGTATCATTTTTGCATCCCCGGAAAACAGTCACTCATCACAATAATAATCCATGAAAAACAACCCGTCTGCAATCCATAAAATTCATCGTCTCCTGCTTGATGGAGCAGCAGTCTCTACCGATACCAGAGCCATCAAACAAGGTTCTGTGTTTTTTGCGCTGAAAGGAGAAAACTTTGATGCCAATAACTTTGCTGCCGGAGCTATCGAAAAAGGTGCTTCTCTCGCCGTGGTTGACAACAAAGAACTACCTTCTAACGATAAGTTTCTTATTGTGGATGATGTATTGCAAACCCTGCAGGAAGTTGCGGTATTTCACAGGGAACTTTTCAAATTCCCCGTCATTGGTATAACGGGATCCAATGGAAAAACCACCACCAAGGAGCTTTTATATGCCGTACTTTCGCAAAGGTACAATACGCTCTGCACAGCAGGCAATCTTAACAACCACATCGGAGTGCCCCTGACCCTGCTAAACCTTAACAAGAAACACCAGGTAGCCATTATCGAAATGGGAGCCAATCATGTGGGAGAGATTGCCATGCTGAGCAACCTGGCGAAGCCTACCTCAGGATTAATAACCAACATTGGTAAAGCCCATATCGAAGGGTTTGGTTCTGTGGAAAATATTATCAAAGGCAAAACAG
>JBHEOF010000165.1:391-3896 GCA_046261715.1 Bacteroidales bacterium | reverse complement strand
TGCATCACCAGCTGCCACCAAAAATGATCTGCATGAGTTTTTTGATTTGATTCCCAGCTGTCCCAGGGATAGTTTACGCATTCTATTCCACCATGCATATTGGCCGACATTACAAAGTGAACAGTATCGGTAAGATTTATCATGGCCTGTGTTTCAGCCTGGATGGTTGACGAAGGATCATCTACCGGGTTGGGATAATTGCGGTTGAGATCTATACCATTGGCATTACTGCGTGTAGCACCACTTACAGTGTTGTTGTTGTTTGTGTAAGTTCCGTCAGGATTTTCATTGGGCGATATCCATATTTCCATATTATCAAGCAGCCAGGTAATCTCATCATCAATACCGTATTGGGTAAGCATATAATGTATAAGCCTGAGAGAAAGAACAAACCCGGTTGTTTCATCACCATGCATGGTTGATGTGTACATAAACCTCGGTTCTGCCTCACGTTCGTTTACATTGGCCGACAATTTGGCAAAAAATATAGAACGACCGCTTGAAAGCGTAACAATATTATGAACCTTACAAAGCTCAGGAAAATCGGTTTCAAACTGATACATCAGGTTTTCGTAGGCTTCGTAGGTTGGATAAAAATCCCATGTATCCGTAAGATCTTTTGATAACAGATCTTCCCAGGTATTCATATTGAGTTCAAAATCAACTTCCCCCGGAGATTTTACAATTTTAAAAGGAATTCCATTTTCAATAAGTATATCGAGTGCTCTTTTGTTGAAATACGCATAAATACTATCACCTGATGTATAATCAATGGAAGCATATTGTAATATCTGTTCTCTTGCAACGGAAGCATCATCTGATTTCACAGATGCATAAAAATCTCCTTTAATATTAATGAGTTCAAGCGCTTTTGGAATTTCTCCCGTATAATCCTGGTTTTGTGATTTGACAGATATTGTTGAGATAATAGTTACTAAAGCAAATAAAAACAGTGTTTTGGTGAAACGGCAGTACATAGGTAGTAAAGAATTAAGAAGATTATTACAGCAAAAGTATTGAAATTATTTAATTATAAAAAAATTCCCCGGAGGTAAAATCGGTTCCCGGGGAATTTCATTTTAAGCAATTACTAAAACTAATTGACAACAAACCTTCGGGTAATCACATAAGTTTTAATGAAAATATTCATATTATACACACCGGGTTCAAGGTTACTTACATCGAAAGTAATTGCTTGCCCTGATACAACATCCAACAGATCTTTTTTCATGATCAGTCTTCCGTTGATATCGTAAATTTCGGTACGTGCATTTTCTATTCCAACATCAAATCTCAGATTCAGCTTATCTCTTGCAGGAACCGGATATAATACCACATTCTTATCATTCAGAAATTCTGAAACAAAATTTTCAAGGTCAAAGAATGCCCGGGCAACCTTATCTTCGTTCATTATTATAGTAACAGCAGGATCTGTATACTCAACCTCATTGATTTCCCAGCGAACAAAAACATAACCCTGATCCGGCTGAGCAGATAGTGTTATTTCAGTACCTGAAGCATAGCTGTATATTCCGGGTGCCGGATTTGTTGTTCCATCACCCTCATAGTCAATATCAAGGGTATAGCTTACATTATCCACAAAAATTGCTGTGGCAACCTTGTCGGAATTCATCAGCACATTGATTTGTGATTCAAAATAATCAATATCATCAATAACCCATTTTACAAATGCCCAGTTTTCATTGGCCGGAGTTGCAGTAAGTGTAACTACTTCATCATAACCATAAAGATGCACACCTTCTTCCGGGTCAGTTATACCTTCTCCTTCAACAATTATGGTAAGCTGATAGCTGGGAATATTTTCAAAGAAAGCAACCGCAACTTTATCAGAATCCATAAGGATATCAATCTCTTCTTCAAAATATTCATCGCCATCTACTTCCCACTTCTGGAAAATACTGAATTCAGTCGTTTCAGCAGTTAAGGTAACCATAGTGTTCTGTTCAATCAGATGGATACCTTCCGCTGGATCAGTTGTACCTGTTCCATCATGCACTATTTCGAGCACATAAGTATTTGATATGAGAATAACAGTAATTTCTTCATCGCCATCCACATCTAAAGAGCCGGTTTCGGTAATAAAACCTTCCCTTTCCACCTGCCAGTCATATGTGCCGGATATCAGATTCTCAATGATATACTCACCGGCAGAATACACTGTACCATCAAATGTTACGATTGCATCTGTAATGTCCTGATCATCTTCATCTTTGATAACGAAGGTTACTGTATAGTCCTCAGGCAGAAATACTGCTGTAATGGTTTTATTATCATCCATGGTAATGGTAACCGGGTTTTCATCGCCGGTGAGATCATCTTCCCATTCTACAAAGTAAAAACCCAGGTCGCCGATAGCTTCCAGCGTAACCTGACTTCCTTCGGCGAAGACCATAGGTTGGGTATATTCATTGCCATTTACATCCACAGCCCCTTCTCCTGACACATTAATAGTTAAGAGATACTCCGACAGAGTTTCATTGAAAACGGCCTGAACAATAACATCTTCAGTGATTTCGAGATTGTAAGGATTACTGGTAATAATATTTCCGTTTATAAGCCAGTGCTGGAATATCCACTCTTCATCAGCCGATGCAGTTAAAGTAACAGTTTCTCCTACCGGGAAGTCGTAGGTTCCCGGTTCGGGTGTTATCGTGCCATTGCCATCGGGCGCAAGCATAGTAAGAAATCTTTTTCCTGTATAAGTACCCGTAACTTCAGTTTGGTCGCCATGCACTAAGTTAATGGGATCCGGTATATACCATAAATCCGTATCAATTTCAGAAAACTGAACAGTGTATTCTCCAGGTTCAAGGGGCAATGCAAACTGACTGTTATACCAGGTTTCACCGTCAATGCTCCATTGAGCACCCGCAGTAACGGCAGCCTGGGGTTCAATGGTTACAATAAGATCGGCAGGTAAAATAGTAAATACACCGGGAGTAAAGTTGATTATGTAGTTACTTCCCGCAGTAAGGGAACCTTGCTGTATTGCATAGGTGCCGACAGCTTCACCCGATTGCCGTTGTAGCTGACCGGTAACAGCATCTCCACTTACCAGGGAACCGGCAGTTAATGTCCAGGTAAGAGCCGGATCATCTTCGCCGAATTTTTTACTTTTATCATCAGCCTTGATAGAGAGTGGACGGGGTGAAATGGTTGCTGTAGCACTGCCCGTTGTTGTAGCAAGACTATAGTTATTTTGATCTGTACCACCACTGATTGAAATATTTGTAAACAGCACCTGCTTGTTAACACCTGCAATGGCATTTTCAAAAGCATAGGTAAAGGTGAAATTAAGAATATCACCTGCAATCCGGTCATCATCGAATGCTCCACCAGTGGCATCAGTTGAGCCGTCATATACTTTGTTATTGGCAATAAAATTGCTTAAAACAAGATCACGGGGAGTAATATTTGCCTGCGCGGTCTGGTTTCCAATGGTATACATCCCGGCATCATCGCCGGTAAGAGCCAGATCTGATAC
>JBHEOF010000165.1:0-284 GCA_046261715.1 Bacteroidales bacterium | reverse complement strand
TTGTTGCCTGCATTTTTGGTATTAAACAAAGCACTTGCAGCACTTGCATCCAACTGAACATCTGTACCGGGTTCCACGCCGGCAAGTGTTCCGTAGTTTGCAACAACAGCAGTACGGGTACCATCATAAACCTTATTTTCAACCGTAAGACCATCCAGGGTAAGCAGTATCTTATCTGTTACAGAAAGTGTTCCCTGCACGTAAGTTATGCTGTAATTAGAAAGTCCCTGACCTTGTGCATTGGAAACCATTATTGGATAGTCGCCAATGGAAGCACTCGCAGG
>JBHEOF010000164.1:431-3897 GCA_046261715.1 Bacteroidales bacterium | reverse complement strand
GTTAATAACTATCAAATATATAGAAAATTTTTTAGGGGGGGGGGGATTAAATCGTAAATCAAGGGTTAATTTATAACGTTTCTAAATAAATCATGTTTGTTTTAGGGATTTTTATCGGTGTATAGAAATTGGTTTTTCAGGGTTACTCGTCTGACGAGTGGTTTATTCTTCACCAGCTCCGCGAATACGATATTATGGTAGAATTATACAGCATGAATGATTCAGGGCGCTGCACACACCGCCGGTTGAGAGAACCAGAAGGGTATTGCAGCGCAATATTTACGGGTTAATATTTATTGTCTCCCCTTTTTCTTGATAAAAAGGGGAGCAAAAATCAAGGCTTCGGGTGCTTCCCGACAATGCAGCGTTCATTCCGCTAAAAAATTATAAGGTCACATAATCTTTGGTGGTGAGTTGAATTGCTGAAAATGATTTCATACCTCGATGATGTTTCTACCAACAGAATTGCGTCTGCAAATCTTTTTACGCTTCATTTCACTTGCATTGTTACCGGGAACCACCCAAGTCCGGTGTGGCAGACTCGGATGGGCTGTTTGGTTTATTTTTTCTTGACCCACCCCCGTCCCTTCCCGTATGAACGGGACAGGACCCTACAAGTAAAGAAGAGTGTTACGGGTTGCATGATTTAAACTTCTTTAGGGTGATACGGAATATATGCCTGGTGTTTTTCTCTGTCGGCAATTCCACAACTTACCTTGTAAGGGTAAAATATTAATAACCCCGGGCAGCGCCCGGGGTTTAAGGTTTCCAGAAAGAAAAAAGCGATGCACGCACCATCGGTTAATAGAACTACACAGGTTTTGCAGCGCAATAATTATAGGTTATTCTGATTTGATTATAATTGTGTGCCCGGGAATGATGTCGTGGCGATAGGCTTAAGAGAATGTAACGATGAAAGTAATTTTTCTTTGCCGGTTTATTATTTATATTTGCATAATGCTAATATTGAGACCATGACACAAAAGCCTGACGCAGATAAGCTGGTCGTTTTTTGGATAAAAAGTTCAGATAGGGACTTTAAAACTATGCAGGACCTGCATAAAACCAAAAATAATAGTTGGGCCTTATTTATGGGACACCTTGTAATTGAAAAACTGGCAAAAGCTTTATTCGTAAAAAGAAACGGAGATTATCCGCCATTGATTCATGATTTAAGAAGATTACTGGAAATGTCTGGTGAACAATTGGTTACAGATAAAATTGTTATACTCGACACCATTACCAGATTCAATATCAGGGTTAGATACGATGATTATAAGAATAATTTTTACAAATTATGCACCGAATCATTCACTGAAGAATGGGTTAATCATATAAAAGAATGTCGCAAATGGATAAAATCAATGCTATAAATTTATCTGTTCAATATCTGAAACGTTTAAAAGAAAACAAAATCAGTTTTTCTGATGCCTGGTTGTTCGGTTCTTATGCAAAGAATCTTCAAACTGCTGACAGTGATATTGATCTTGCTATCATTCTGGAAGATAACGCTCAAAAAAACTTTGAAACCGAAGTTCAGTTAATGGTTATAAGAAACAAAGAAGAGACTTTAATTGAACCACACGTTTTTACTAAAGAAGAGTTTCAGCAAAAAACACCTATAGTTCAGCAAATTATTCAAAATGGTGAAAGGATAAAGGTTTAGCACTATTGTTGTCCTGATTTTCTCACCATACGAACGGGACTATTTTACATTCTTCCGACTTCCTGCATCGTACTTCCGACTTCTTACCAAAAAACCGTATTTTTGAAATATCAAAACTGAAACCCATTTCCGGCTTTCCCAAAAACAATTGAATGGAAAATACTTTACGCTCTCATCCTTCTCTTTTCCAAAGAAATCTGTTTTTAAAAACCATGCTGCTGACAATGGTTTTAATAATGAATATTTTGGGAACAATACATGCCCAGCCCACAAACCCTTCCCCGGTATCAGAGTATGACCCATCGGAATATGTGATCATCCGCTACAATTTCAACAGTAACATCTGGCCGTTGTATTCACAGCTTATCTGGGAATGCCAGGAAGCGGCTACCACCATTTTGCTGGTGAACAATAACAATGAGCTTCAAACTTTGCGTGGACTGCTTACGAGCGACGGCATTCCGGAAACCAACATCCAGATCCTGATGATACCCGCCAGCCGCATGTGGTTGCGCGATCACGGACCCCTGGCCATACAAACCGACAATGGCCCCGCTTTTCTCAATTTCATAGATTACAATAACAGTGGTTTCCACGACCAGAACCTGCCTGTAAGCCTGGCCAATCACTGGGGAAACGAACACTACTCCATCGACTGGATCCTGGATGGCGGAAATTATCTTGTTGACAGTTATGGTAATATGTTTACCACCACCCGACTTTATACCAACAACCCTTCCATCGCTCCCGAAGTCATTGACCAGATCCTGCAGGAATACATGGGGGTTTCAAATATTGTAACCGTTAGTCCACAATACGACGATTACTGGGGCCATATTGATATGCAGATGAAACTTCTTAACGATACTACCTTTGTCATTTCGTCGGTGGAAAGCGGATCAGGGCCCAACTATAATGAACTGGAGGCCAATGTCGAGATCATTGAGGGACTGACCGCTCCCAATGGCAATCCCTACCACATTGCCCGCCTGCCAATGGCCGACAATTGGAAAACCTATGCCAACGCATTAATTCTCAATGACAAAGTGATTGTTCCCGTATACAACCATCCAAATGACCAGATTGCGCTGGATACCTACAGTCAACTTATGCCCGATCACACGGTTGTGGGCATCAACAGTAACTCCATTATTGGCTGGGGCGGTGCCATCCATTGCATTACCATGCAGGTCTATGCCGAGCCCAAAGAACTTTTTGAACTGGCCATAAACATCAGCGGTTCAGGAAAAGTGCAGGTGAATGGTGAAGACTACGAAGAACCCATGGAAGTTGAAGAAGGAAGCACTTTGCTGCTTGATGCCATTCCTGACGACGGTTTTGATTTTTCCGGCTGGAGCGGCGACCTTTCAGGTCATGAAAATCCCACCCAGATCACTGTGAACGATCATCTTAGCATAAATGCTCATTTCAGGCGTGTTTCAGGAGATTATACAACTGTAAGACCTGGTAGAACATCTGCTTACAATTACGATGATTATTATGGATTCTTCTCAACCCTTTTCCTCAGAATTACAGAAGAAAACTACACATCGGAAGGAACCGACTATTGCCTTGCACCCCATTTCAACTTAATTGATTTTGAATGCTATATTCCGGATTATTCTTTCCTGGGCGAAAAAGTCAGTTTGATGAATAACGGAGACGATGTGTTTCTTAATTACAATAGCGACTCCATCATTATACGCACCACAGCACAGGAAGATGAAACATGGGTACTTTTTGAAAATGAAGCACTGATCATTTCAGGTGAGATCATTTCACACCAGATTGAAAATATAC
>JBHEOF010000164.1:0-421 GCA_046261715.1 Bacteroidales bacterium | reverse complement strand
AATTTGATGGATTCCATTGATCACAATATCAACGGATTACATCTAAAACTCAGCAAAAATTACGGATTGATCCGGACACTCAATTTTTTAAGCTTCCCCGATGAAACTTCCGGGATGCTGGAAAATCTTTCGACGTATGAACTTACTGGAATTACCAATCCCGATCTGGACGTTCAGAACCTTACCTGGATGGATGTGCATGATTTTGAACCGGGGGATGAGATACATGTAAAAGCAAAGACTGAAAACGGGTATATTGAATATTACCACAACAGCAGGGTAAATACTATTTACCGATATTTGCTTAAAAATGATATGCAGGACTCCATCCGGTATACCATTGAACGCATCAGAGAAATTAAACAGAAATGGTCACCTCAGGAAGATTATACGATTACTTTTACCCATGATACCATTACAT
>JBHEOF010000163.1:0-3911 GCA_046261715.1 Bacteroidales bacterium | reverse complement strand
ATATTACTTATATAAACTATGCTTTCCAATTGAACTCTTTTTAATTGTTCTTTTTGTTCCGGTGTAAAACGGTTCGATTTTGAGGTTTTCCTGTCGATGTATCCACCTGCAATTGTAGTCTGAATTTCGAATTCCGTTACCCTATACTTAAAATCGAAATCAAAATCCTCGAGTACTGCCATAACACCATCTTCAACTTGTAATCTTTCTTTTCGAATGTCACCACCTGATAAACCGGCAACCTGAGCAACCGGATCAGGAACTTTTTTAACACGCCAATTAGTAGAGCCAATTAATTTTCGTGCTCCGCCAATATTAGCATAAACCCTAATTTTAGTACGTGTACCCTGTTCGTCTAATTCGGTCGGACGAATAAGCCAGATATCGCCTGATTTGGTATACTTTCCGTTTTGCATTTCAATTTCCAAATCTTCTTTTGGAATTCCACTGGCAATATCAAACGGATTATCCAATCCGCGGTAAAAAACATTCATCCGGGTTGCCGACATTGTAATGCCTGGTTTAGTTACCTGATATGTTTGTTCAAACGGATAATCTTTAAAAATCCCATCCGGGGTTTTGTATTTTATCAACCCACTCCATTTAAAAACTCCGGCCTCTGAGGTACTTGCTTTATAAACTGCTTTTCCGTCCAATACCTCTGCTGGTCGTCCGTTAATAAATATTTCGGGTTGTTGGGTAGTATCCTCAGCAGCCAAAAATACTTCTGCTTCATACGGTTCCCCCTGAAATACAACGTTGGAATTCGCAATTACCCTTGCTCCCAGTTTGTTAAACTTGAAAGAGCCAGCATCTATTTGAGAAAAAAGGTAATTAAGAACATTTGCCTCTGAATTTTTAACATCAATCTGAATTTTTGCAAGTACAGTAAGAATAGCTGCCATTGGTGTATTTTCAAAATGTACTGTTTCCCATGTTTTTTTTATCACTTGCACTTTTAACTTCTGATGGATCTGCAGTCTCAAGGGCATTAAATACTGTTTCTTTAATATTTTCGTCATCGTCACCAAGCAGCTCAACCAAATCATTTTTATATGTGGTAATTTTTTCCTTGAGTTCAGTTGCCTTTTTCTGTTTAATCATAAACTCGGAGGTTCCGTTTAAATCGTCTTCTTTCTTAATTTCCAGAGTATCACCCTTTTCACTGATTATATTAAATCTGGTTGGATCAAATGGATTATCCTCATTTACCATATCACTACCAGAATAAATTACAAGATCTTCCTTTAATTTTGTAATGTATTGATTTAATTCTTTTGACTTAACCTTAACTTCATCTGCTTTTTGTTTCCATTCCTGCACTTTGGCCGGGTTTTCAGTATATGCCTGTTCGAAAGATGAATAAATCTGTTGATTCTTCATATCCACAGCTTTTAATGTATGAATAAGGCTTGAGTTAACTAACTTGAATGCCTCAAGAACTTCTGCTGAAACATTTAGTGCGAGCATAGCCGTAAGCACAATGTACATCATATTTATCATTTTTTGCCTCGGGGTTTCCGGGCAATTTTTTGCACCCATAATCCAGTTCTTCGATAATTACTTTTTATAACTCATAGCGCCCAACATATTGCCATATATGGTATTCAATGATTCAAGATGCTTATTGAGCTGTTCCGCGTTTTCTTTATATTTCTTTAATTCTTCAACCGAGGAAGCAAGAATACTGTTCATTGCCAATAAATCTTTGCTAAAATTCTGAGTGGCTTTAAATTGCTCTTCTGTCCCCTTCAACTGTGTTTCTATACTTGAGTTGAATGTGCCAAGATTTCCGTTGAGTTTTTGAAGATTTGATGAATATTGTTTCGAACTATCTTTAATATTTTCAATATCATTTGAAATAGAATTTCCCGCATTACTATAGGTATCAGCCAGTTTTTTGGTGGTTTCGGCCAAAACTGTCGAAAATTTTTCACCACTTTTATGCATATTTTCAATAGCCCCGATTCCTGTTTCAGAAATTTTTTGTGCAGTTGAGGAATATGATTCAATAAGGGAGCCTACTGATTTATTTAAGGAAACATTGGCCTTATTGTTAATCTCAGCTAAATTATTCATCGATTCGGATGCCGAACCAAGGTTTTTTACATACATATCTGTTGCAAGAGTTGCCGAAGAAATATCGCTTATTCCTTTTGCTGTATTGCTTAAATTTGCAAGTCCTTTTCCCACGTTATCGAGTAGCTCAGGAGTAAGGTCGTTAGTGGCAAACAATTCGTTAAAGCCATTTTTGCCTTTTTTCCCTAACTGTTCAAATCTTTCAAGTTCATACTCTTCATTCAGTTCAGGATAAACTTTACTCCAGTCCGGAATTTCTGTAGGAGGATCAAATGCAGATAAAAAGAAAATAAAAGCCTCAGTGATAAGACCAATTGCCAGCAATACACCGGAATATTTGAGGTGTTCAAGTTTGAATAAAGCTCCAATCATTACAATTGCAGCCCCCCATCCATAAACATAACCCATGAACGTTTTCCACCGTTTTGTTTTAATTAGTTCTCCTAAATTCATTTCATTTATCAAATAAGGTTTAAAAAATCATTAAAATTCCTGCCCGAAAGTAGAGCGAACACAACGGAATCCGAGGTATGATTTGGTAGTGTCCTGATATTCAAAATTTCGGGTTGAAACCTGAATAAATGAGGCTATATCTTTCCACGATCCACCCCGAATAACTTTACGTTTCATTACAGCAGGTTCATCAGCACGTGCATTGTAAGTAAAAGTTGGGTTTAAATCGCCAAAATAATTGTATCCTGACTCATCGTAAGCAGTTTCAGTCCATTCAGCAACGTTACCCGACATATCGTAAATTCCATATTCATTTGGGTCATAACTCCCAACTTTCATTGTTGCTATTCCTCCGTCTTCAACATAATTGCCTCGCAACGGCTTAAAGTTGGCCAGAAAAACTCCCTTGTCATCGCGTGTGTAATAACCACCCCAGGGATACATTGAAAAACCTTTCCCACCGCGGGCAGCATATTCCCATTCAACTTCGGTTGGTAAACGGTATGCCTGTAGAGTTGCTTCTCTTTTTGATGATAAATAATCGTTTTGGATTTTAGTTCTCCAGTTGCAAAAGGCCAGAGCCTGTTTCCAGGTAACACCTACAACCGGATAATCATCGAATCCGGGATGCCAGAAATACCGGGTTGCCAAAGGTTCATTATAAGAATAGGTGAAATCGCGAATCCATGTCAAAGTATCGGGATAAACAACCACCTGATCCTGCATTATAAATGATGACCGGTTGGTTATTGGCACCAACTCACCTTCAGCATTGTACACATTACCTTCGTATTGCTGAGTTTTAAAATTATAACTGTTGCTTCGTTTTGCTGCCTGATGTAAATCAATCCACCAGTATTCATAAACAAGATTCCGGGGATCAAATTCTTTTTTTCCGAAAAATCTTTCATTTTCAGGAATATACAGATCCTGCATTGCCATTTGATAGTCAGGATCGCTCCAGTCGATTTTTTCGCGCCAGTTAATTGTTGGTGGATCAACCGGATTCCCTTCCCTGTCCTCAGTTATTAAAAACTCAGGAAACTGATCTCCTAACATTTTTCGGGCAATTGAATCTTTTACCCAGGTTACAAACTGTCGGTATTCGTTATTTGTAATTTCTGTGTCGTCCATCCAAAATGCTTCCTGCGAAACTGTTTTTGTTGGTATTCCCGCAGTACTTGCATCCTGATCGCTTGGACCAATATTAAAACTTCCTTTTCGGACAAATACCATCCCATAAGGTTGGGATTCTCTCCATTTTGGCCTGTCTTGCACTCCTATCAACTCACCATTACCCGATTTACTGCATCCGGTAAAAATGAATACACTCCAAAGCACAAAAGCGATTAAAATAAGTTTTTTCATCTGTTTTTATC
>JBHEOF010000162.1:462-3924 GCA_046261715.1 Bacteroidales bacterium | reverse complement strand
CCGCGCGACTTCGACAAACGAGTATACCCGATCAAAATAAGCCTGATTTAGTTTTGAAAGATCATATTTCCCATCCGGTACTTTCGTCCAAATATCGATATCGCCCTCATGTTCCCATATCCATAACCGAATAAAATTATGGTTCCAGTATTCCAAAAAATCCAGATACTTGTTAAATTTTGCAATAACCCAATGATCGGAAAGCCAACGTTTTTTATCTACACTTCTGGCCCAGGTATGAGACCCGGAGAAAACGATTGTTTTCCCGTACCGTAAAATAACGCCAGTTATCAGGGTGAACCCGCAGTGGATATTCGGCCTCTTTGAGTACCATCATGGCAACCAGGTCGTGGACAAGTTAAAAAAATCGACTATTTTTCAGGATTTATTCCGCAAAACCTACAAAATTTTCAACTTTATATTCCGGTATTCTATTTTCATAGGGGGACCAACATGTACCTGTACTCCGATCAGTCCCTTCATTTTTCTGTTTTTTAAATCATTATCAGTCACATCACTCATTAAAAATCCATTTACAAAATGTTGCATCCGGTTTCCCTTAACAATCAAATGACAAATATTCCAATCTTCATTTTTTATATGAGAATTTAATTCTTCCGGACTTCCCAATGTTTCGGTAACAATGGATTTTGTCCAGGCGTTATTTTTAATAAATGTTTTTAACGGAAGGCCTGCCAGAGAATTCGAGAGTGATTCCAACATTACCTTTTGACCACGATATGCCAGGGTTGTTCGGCCTCTTTCTTCGTAATTCTGACCTGTATAATTGTTAGCACCGTCAATATCACATTGATAACCTGTTAATGCAAATGGTACTCCCTCTATCTCCTGGCTTCTGTAGTTGATACCACTGTTTCCATTTTTACTTACCCGGTATTCAAGTTTTAATTCAAAATTTTCAGATATACCGCCACGCCAAATAATGAATGAATTACGTTGCAGAATTGTATTCGGGGTAACTTCTCCTACCAAATTGCCATTTACAACAGACCAATAAGTTGAATCTCCGTCCCAGTTATTTAAAGTTTTCCCATCAAAAATGGGGAAAAAGTCTTTTTTGCTATTTTGTGTTTTATTCTGATTTACAAAACCGATAAGAGGAATGCAAATAACCAGTACTAAAGTCAAAAATCCTACTGTACTTTGTTTTATAATCATGCTATGAGATATTTTATGGTTTTTGATATAAAAAATAAACTTACTCAAAATTATTAAATTCTTTCATTATAGTCATAAATGGTTCAATAATTAATCTATTTTCTCCATACCAGGATATTATCGAATCGTATTAAACCCAAATAATTAAAAAATCCCTCCCGGTAAAAAGACTCCCGAAAGGGATAAATTGTTTTTTTAGTGAAATTGGACAGGTAAAAATGGCTAATCCTTTACACCGTCGAAAATATTTTTACCGGACAACAGTGATTTTAGTTTAATAAAGCTATTTTAGTAACTTAATCAAAACCTGAATTAAATGAAAAATTTATTAACTGCAGTAATCCTATTGGGTTCATTATTTTCACATGCCCAATTTCAAAAATATTCCTGGGAAACCCAACAGGCAAAGGTATTACCAAACGGCGACCTGGAATGGGCGCCTCAGGAATTTCAATTCGTAACCGGAAGTTCAGTCAGGTATATTGATTATGAAAACGGAGATGATTCTAATGACGGATTAACCAAATCAACACCCTGGAAACACCATCCATGGGATGAAGAAGCCACGGATAATGCAGCAAATGTTTACGGTATTCATACATACATTTTCAAACGTGGTGTTGTTTACAGGGGAACATTAACCAAACTTGGTATTGGTTCCGGTAAATCGGGCAATCCGGTTCGTCTGACATCTGATCCCGATTGGGGTGAAGGAGAAGCTGCAATTTACGGCTCTGTTAAAGTTGAGGATGGCTGGATTCAGGCTGATTCCCTGAGTGCGCCAAATATTCCAAATCCCGAAATGGTCTGGTATAAAGATATTGGTCAACTCGAAAATGCTACAAAAGTGGTGTGTGAAGTAACCGATACTTCCATTAACAGAATTTATCTGGCGCGTTCACCTAACTATGTGAATACGCCTGAAGAACCAATGAAAACATGGTGGTCGTTTACAGGAAAAACCACATCAGGTGATAATTTATTATTAACCGATGTCAATCATTTTGTTGAAGATGAAGTCGACCATTATAAAGGAGGTGATGTCTGGGCCATTCAAGGGATACCCCAGGTCACTATGTGTGCGCTTTGGAAACAAAAAATACAAGACTATAATCCGGCATCAAGTTCAATTCTGGTTTCTAACACAAATTTTGGAGGAAAAGATTGTAAGTATTATGTCGAAAATACACCTTTTTTACTCGATTCACCAGGTGAATATTATTATGATAAAATAACAGGGAGGATATTTATCAGACTGGAAGGAGACCGGGATCCAAATAAGACTACCATTGAAGTGGCATCAAAGACAAAATTACTAAACACAGGTGCAAGAAATTACGTGCAGATCAGCGGATTAACATTTGGATTTACAACATGCGATGATGTTCGTTTCGGAACCACAGACGGGCAGGCGACCCTAACCATCAGCTCATCCAATGTTGTTGTAAAAAACTGCAAATTTCAGTATTTAAATGGAGGAATCATGGCAAATGGCAGTGGCAGAAACATAGTTATTTCGGATAATGAAATGAATTACATGGATGACTTTTCCATTTTCACTTATGGCCCTGACGAAGTTTCCATTTTACGAAATAAAATATTTGAAAGCGGAACCCGGCATTTGAGTCGCTGGTACGGTTCCATACCTGCAGTCGCCGGTAATTTGTCAGTGGGCGAAATTGCAGGCAATATTATTGAACACAGTTGGGGAAGTGGCATCAATTTTACCTGGGGGAAAGGTGGATCAAGCAATGCAGATATTCCGTTTATCCGTGGATTTGTTCATCACAATAAGGCATCCCACACTTTGCAGGGTGTGAATGATTATGGTGGAATTGAAGCATGGCAGGGAGGACCTGTTTATACCTACAACAATATTTCTGAAGATGCACAGGGTTGGCATTACGACTGGTGGGGATCATCAGAAAGAGTCTCGCTGGGTTACGCCATTTATTTAGATGGTTCTTTTAAAAATTATGTATTTAATAATATCGTTAAAGGAAGAGCCTGGAATCTTAACTCTGCCGCATACATGCACGTGCTTGGATTTTATAATTTTTGGGTACATAATGTAGCGTACAATGTTGCCGAACTTACTTTTTCAGGTGACGGGAACCTGTCTCCGGATGGTCAAAATTATTATCTGGCTAATGTAAGTGACAGCACAAATTTGCAGTTTAACCATACAACCCGTAAGTCGGGTATTCCTTTTGAATCTTATGCAAATAATATTTTTAGTGGTCGTTCGTTTCAGGGAACATTTATTACCAACAAACCAGGCAA
>JBHEOF010000162.1:0-452 GCA_046261715.1 Bacteroidales bacterium | reverse complement strand
ACGAATTTGTTGACTTGCTGAATTCGTACACACCCGATTTGGGCACGGTTGGTTTTGAAGCCACCAACAGGGTTTTTGCCAATCCTGCCGGAAATGATTTCAGGCCAACGGAAAGCAGTGAACTCATCGATAACGGCGTTAAGTTTTTTGCTCCGTTTCCGCTGAGTAAAGTTGTTGGAGAATGGCATTTTAATAAACATAAGGCAGATTCAACCTTAATAAAAGGCGAAAATTTTTATTTCACAAGCGAATTTAACGACAGGCTGACTTATAATGATGTTCCAAAAAATCATTTAAAAGCTTTCGGATTAACTGCTGAAAGTTTTGTATTTGGAAATCTGGAAGACTGGGCAGAAGGCGCTTTGGTGTTTGACGGCATTCAAACGTATTGTGAAGCAAAAAATGAGGAAACAAGTGCAACAGTCTGCAATGATGTTGATATGACCAACAAC
>JBHEOF010000161.1:0-3983 GCA_046261715.1 Bacteroidales bacterium | reverse complement strand
CGATATAAGCGGTCATAAACCCACGATGGTGGATGAATACCTCAGCGATGAGTGGGATTACGTGATTACAGTTTGCGATGATGCAAACGAAACCTGTCCTGCTTTTCTTGGTAAAGTTAAAAACCGTTTGCACATGGGTTTTGAAGACCCTTCCAGAGTTACAGGAACGGATGAATTTATCTGAAGTGAGTTTCAGCGTGTCAGGAATGAGATAGAAAAAACATTCTATAAACTTTATACAGCAGAATTACAACCCCAATTAAAATGAATGGAGGAGACTTAAAAGAAATAATTAAACCTTAGTGCAATGGATAAGATATTCAAAGAAGTAACCATTCCCGATAATCCTAAAAAGACAATTGGATTTTTTGAAAAATACCTGACCATCTGGGTCGCCTTCGGAATAGTAGCAGGAATTGGTCTGGGCTATATTTTTGGCGATTCAATTGAAGTAATCAGCAGCCTTGAGTTTGCAAAAGTCAATATTCCCGTAGCTGTACTCATTTGGTTAATGATATACCCGATGATGCTCCAGATTGACTTCACCAGCATCAAACAAATCGGTAAAAAACCCCGTGGTGTTGTTTGGACGGTAATTATCAACTGGGCCATCAAACCGTTTACCATGGCGTTTTTTGCATGGATTTTTTTCTCTAAAGTTTACTCAGCATGGATTGACCCGGCTTTGGCAGGCGAATACATTGCCGGGGCAATAATTTTGGGAGCGGCGCCTTGTACGGCCATGGTTTTTGTGTGGAGCTACCTTTCCGACGGCGACCCCAACTACACACTGGTGCAGGTTTCAGTAAACGATTTGATAATCCTTGTGGCTTTTATTCCGATCGTAGGTTTATTGCTCGGAATCACCAACATCGCCATACCTTATGATACGCTTGTAGCAAGCGTTATCATTTTTGTGGTGGTGCCGCTTGTTGCCGGGGTAATTACCCAGCGAATTCTGATTAGAAGGCGCGGACAAGAGTGGTTTAAAAAAGAATTCTTACCCAAACTGAAACCGGTGAGCATAGTTGCTCTGTTGGTTACCCTCGTGCTGCTGTTCGCATTCCAGGGACAGAACATCCTCAACAACCCCTTGATTATTTTGCTTGCCGCAGTACCGCTGGTTATTCAAACATACTTTATCTTCTTCCTGGCCTGGTTCGGCGGTAAAAAGCTGAAGCTTCCGTACCAGGTATGTGCTCCGGCTGCCATGATTGGCGCCAGTAACTTTTTTGAGCTGGCAGTGGCAGTGGCCATAGCACTCTTCGGACTGCAATCGCCGGCTGCGCTGGTAACGGTGGTTGGTGTGCTGGTTGAAGTCCCTGTAATGCTCTCGCTGGTAGCACTGGCCAAACGGTGGAAATATTAATCGTACTATAACCATTTTTTTAAAAAAAGGAAGAATATAGTATGAGAAAGATAGAAATATTTGACCCCTCCATGTGTTGCGAAAGTGGTATATGCGGACCAGAGCCCGATAAAGCGCTTATCGACATGCAAAACACTATACAACTACTTAGAAAAGCAGGTGTTGAAACCAAACGATATGCCATTAACCAGTCGCCCATGGCTTTTGTACAAAACAGCGTGGTCAGCAATTTCATTAAAACCAACGGCCCCGGTAAATTGCCCCTTGTTTTGCTCAACGGAAAAATCATTAAAGAGGGATCGTACCCGGGGTTGGAAGAACTTAAAAAACATATTCCCGAATTGAATAATATTTAGCCGGATACGCATATTTTAGGAGCATTCAGTTAAAAGCAATGGAAATGACAAAAACGATTTTAACAGAAATATTCACCATTCCGCAGGCAGCCTGCGATTCCACGAAGGCAAACTGGCAGCAGGTGGTACAAATGATTAGCCATCAGCTGGAAACAAAATTTGGCAAAGTGGTGCAGGTAAAACATATAGAATTTATGTCAGACGAATGGTTTGAGCACTCTGATGCCCAGCAATTGATAGAAAAGGGGGATGTTAATTTCCCTTTTGTGCTGGTGAACGGCGAACTGGCATGTGCCGATAAAAAAATCAATGTCTCGAAAATAAACAAGTCGATTAATAATCTTTTAAGCTCTTGATTTTCAAATAAAAATGTCTAAATACATATTTTTTTCAGGTAAAGGTGGAGTAGGTAAAACTACTATGGCCGCAACAACGGCAGTATATCACTCAAACAAAGGAAAACGGACCTTGTTGGTTTCTACCGACCCGGCCGGAAACCTGGGCGATATTTTTGAACGCGAAGTGGGCGTTGTGCCTGTGCAGGTAAATAATAACCTGGAAGTGGCTCAGATGGATTCCGATGCTATTACCGATGCATACAAAGACCGCATGCTCGAACCACTCAAAGCGATACTCGATGATTTTGCCCTTGCACAGGTGAAAGAAGAATTTAATGGCGGATGTACTGTTGAAATCGCTACTTTCGATAAGTTTACCGATTTTCTGGGCGACAACACCTACGATTTAATTGTGTTCGATACAGCACCAACAGGCCATACTCTCAGGTTAATGACTCTGCCCAATGAGTGGGACAAGTTCATTAAGAAAAGTGCCGGGGGTAGCGGACAAACCTGTATCGGGCCGGTTTCGCAGATTGAGGGTGCCCGCAAAAAGTACGAACATGCCGTAAACGTGATGCAGGATGCTGCACAAACCATTGTTTACCTGGTGAGCCGCCCCGAAAAAACATCGGTCTACGAAACTTTCAGAGCCAAAAGTGAGTTGGAGCGTACAGGCATTCATAACTTTCACCTGGTGATTAACGGTATTTTTCCTAATCATGGGATCACACAGGGAATATTTGGAAAATTGGCCGAAACACAGAAACAGTACATCACTGAATTACGCAAAATATTTGGAAGCAAAACATCGGAAGTTCCTATGCAGCAGTCGGAGGTAAAGGGTGTTGAAAACATTGCCCTGTTGGGCGAAATTGCGTTTGAAAGCAAGCAGCACTCCATTCAGCAGAAATTTAAGGCAGTAGAACCATTCAATGGATTTAGTTCCCCGGGTAAGCTGTTATCCATCCTGAAAAGGAAGGCGGAAAACCGGGTGGTGATCCTTACCGGAAAAGGCGGCGTTGGAAAAACCGTTGCAGCGTGTGCAGTAGCTTCCAGACTGTCCAGCGAAGGAAAAACACTGCTGTTTACCACTGACCCTGCAGCGCATATCGGGCAAGTTCTTGAAACCGAAGTGACTCATAATCCGGTTAATGTATCCGGCAACCTTTGGGCCGTAAATATAGACCAGAAAGCAGCCGTTGAAGAATATCGCAAAAGAATATTGGACGATGCAAAATCAAATGGTTATTCTGATGAGTTGCTCGCCGGCCTCGAAGAAGAGCTGGAGTCGCCCTGCACAGAAGAGATTGCCGTTTTCGAGCAATTTGCCAATATTTTGAACGAACAGGAGTGGGATTACTTTGTACTTGATACAGCACCAACCGGCCATACTTTGAGGCTATTGGAGCTGCCGTTTGAATACCAAAAAGAAATCGAGTCGAAAAAGACAATCCAGCAACCAAAATCATCAACTACTTTCATACAACCTGATAAGAAAATTGAGAGGCTGATTGAGCGCTTAAAAAACAACGACAGGGCAACTTTTATGCTGGTAGCATATCCTGAATTTACCCCTTTGAACGAAGGCTACCGTGCCATGAAGGATTTGGAGCGGGTAGGCATTACGGTGCAAGGTGTTTTGCTGAACCAGATTTTAAATGAAGCCGACTGCCCTGATGATTTTTCACGCGAGCGGTGGAAATTACAACAGCACTATCTCTACAATGCGCAGGAACTGTTCGGTGCAAAACCATTATTCCCGATTCCCCTGAGCCAGGAAGAAATAATTGGGTTAAAAGCTGTAGGAAAGTTGGAAAATGGAGTTTTCTCGGAACTGTAAAAGAATTGAACATGCTATTAAAAACATGCTCTAAATTTTCTGGTTTTACTGCGTAAGAGGCTTAATTGAATAGTATG
>JBHEOF010000160.1:260-3989 GCA_046261715.1 Bacteroidales bacterium | reverse complement strand
GAAAAGTATTTATTCTGCTCAACCTGCCTTTTTATTTGGTACACCGGATTGAACGCGAACTGGATAAAATAATATAAAAAAACAAACTTTGAACTTTGAACTTGAAACTTTGAACTTGAAACTTTGAACTTGAAACAGATTTATGAATACACTGGCTGCCGTATTATTATTTGGTAAAGATGAAGTTCATTAAATCGCCTGGATTACGTGCAAACAATATTGCTGGTGAGCTAAATGTATCCGATGTTACAATCAGAAGCGATATGCAGAAACTATTTAAAAAGGGTATAGTTGAATTTAAGGGTTCAAAAAAAACCGGAGGATATTACATAACCACCGATTTGCGGACTTTTCAACCGGATTGACCTTGTGGAGCAGTTGGGAGAAGGATTGGGAGAAAAATAGGAAATATTGATTTTGTTAGTTGTTGATTTTGTGAATTATACATAGTTGCATGAAAGGTTTGGTTGGGAGAAAGGTTGGGAGAAAAATTATTTTTGGAAGATTAAATGGCGGGTAGTAAAGGTGTTAAAGCGATAACAATAATCTTAATTAACAGACTAAAGATCAAGGAATAATAAAATTAAGAAATTATCAAAGAGTGTAGAAAGGTGGGTAGTAAAGAAGGAGGGTGATGGCAAGGTTGGTAAAAGGGTTGGTAATAAAACAGATGATGGGAATACTTACTTGCTTGTTAACTTATTAATTATCAGTAAGTAAAGAATCAAACAAACAAATCAGGTTGGTAGAAGGGTTGGTAGTAAAAAAAGAAAATGAGCAAATGGACCGAATAGAAGAAGCACTGCAGCGATTGTTTTTAAAGCACCGGGTTGTATTTTGGTACGACGGCAAAAAAAGAGATGGGCGAACAGTTTCAGTCAGTCACCCTGCCCGGGGTGCAAACATTGGAAGTAAGAACAATGAGTTCGAAGCTAAGCATCTGATTCTGGTAGAAAAACCCGATCAATAGTTTTTGTTGTATTTCAAGTCAAACCAACCATCGTTAACTGGATACACAATTGGGAATGGCAGCCTCTATGAGGCCAATTTTAAACATGAAATTTTTCTGCTGTAATATTCTGTTTTTACTGATAGTTTACTAATTTTAGCATCTTCTTTAAACAAACCAATTATTTTTTCCAGGCATAAATGATGGAATCCAATTTCAAGTTTTTATCAAACGAATTTAGAATCCTGTACAACCTAGGACAAAACGCTGAGAAATACATTCATCATGACCCAGGTGCTGCTTTATTCAAATTGAGATTAATGAGCGAAAAAATAGTTGATTGGATTTTTGAAATTCATCAAATCGGGTTTCCATCAGAGAATTCAACTTTCAGAAAACTTCAGGTTTTGGCTGATGAAAGTATTCTGGAAGATAAAATTACCAGTCTTTTTCACGCCATCAGAAAATCAGGAAACCAGGCAGTTCATCAGGGGAAAATAGCAGATGGGTCAGCAATGACTTTCCTATACAGTATGTTCCAGTTGTCAAAGTGGTTTTATGAAACATACTCTGAGGAATTATTAAATATTAGTGCAATAAAGTTTCATCCTCCTGAAAAATCAGATGTTGAAAATGACCTGAAAATCATTGAAAAAGAATACAGGGAATTAGAAAAAAAATTCAACCTGTTACTTGAAGAACGGCAGTTAGGGGCAATAAGTCAGGAGAAAAACACTGAAATCAAAAAGAGATCATCCAGGGCAGCCAGCAAGGTTGAAATGTCGGAAGCTGAAACAAGACAACTAATAGATACACATTTAAGAGCTGCCGGTTGGGAGGCTGATACTTCAAGCTTAAACTATAAATTGAATGGCACTTTACCTGTGAAGGGGAGAAATATTGCCATTGCAGAGTGGAAAGCAGGTCCCAAATGGGCTGATTATGCCCTGTTTATTGGCGCTGAATTGTATGGTGTGGTGGAAGCAAAAAAGTATGCACAGGATATTTCAACAGACCTTCATCAATCAAAAATATATGCTGAGAATGCCGATGAAAATGAAACAGTTAAGTTATTGGGACAATGGGATAAATACAAAGTTCCTTTCTTATTTTCAACCAATGGAAGAACCTATTTACAGCAATTAGATACAAAAAGCGGTGTTTGGTTTGTTGATGTGAGAAATCCCAGATATCAGTCGAGGTCAATTAAAGGCTGGTTTTCACCCGAGGGATTACAAAAGCTTTGGGAACAGGATTTAAAAGCTGCTGAAAAAAAGTTAAAGAAAAACAGTCCTGATTTTTTACAGAACAAATCCGGTCTGGCGCTTCGCGATTATCAGATTAAGGCAATTGAAAAGGTTGAAGAGGCCATCATTGATAATCATAATATCAACAGAATCCTCGTTGCAATGGCTACCGGAACAGGAAAAACAAGAACGATTATCGGGCTTGCTTACCGGTTAATACAATCGAACCGGTTCAGAAGGATTCTTTTTTTGGTTGACCGGCGACTACTGGCAAAACAGGCGTTCGACCATTTTCAGGATAACAAAGTGGAGGATTTAAATACCTTTTCGGAAATTTACCAGGTAAAAGGATTAAAAGAATTGATTCCTGAACTGGAAACCCGTCTCCATTTTGCCACCGTTCAAAGCATGGTAAAACGATTGTTTTATTCTGAAAACGATGCAGAAATTTTACCCATTGACACCTATGATTGTATTATTGTGGATGAGGCACATCGCGGATATTTGATGGACAAGGAAATGGATGAATCGGAGCTGGAATTTAAAAATCAAAACGATTACATCAGCAAATACAGAAGAGTGCTCGATTATTTTGATGCTACCGCAATCGGATTAACAGCAACACCGGCTTTGCACACTACCGAAATATTTGGCTCGCCGGTTTATACCTATTCATATCGTGAAGCCGTTATTGATGGTTTTTTAATCGACCATGAACCGCCATTTATTATTAAAACCAAATTAAGCGAAGATGGTATTATCTGGGAAAAAGGTGAAAAACCCAAAGTTTATAACAATGAAACCAATGAAATTATAGAGCTTGAAAAGCTGGAAGATGAACTGGCCATTTATATTGAAGGTTTTAACAAACTGGTAATTACCGAGAATTTTAACCGGACGGTTTTGGAACAACTTGTAAAAGAGATTGATCCTGAAGGAGATGAAAAAACGCTGATTTTTGCAGCCACCGATGAACACGCCGACCTGGTGGTTAAAATCATGAAAGAAGAGTATGAAAAAATTGGAGTCGATGTTTACGACGATGCCATTCAGAAAATTACAGGTAAATCATACGACCCAATTGAACAGTTCAGGAGATATAAAAATGAAAAATACCCTACAATTGCAGTAACTGTTGATTTATTAACAACAGGGATTGATGTTCCACCAATTTGCAACCTTGTATTTTTAAGACGGATAAAATCGAGAATACTCTATGAGCAAATGATGGGAAGGGCTACCCGCAGGTGCGATGAAATTGGGAAAGAAGTATTCAGGATTTACGATGCGGTGCGTGTGTATGAAACCTTGCAGGATTATACCCAAATGAAACCGGTTTCGGTAAATCCAAAAGCCACTTTTGAACAACTTGCCGAAGAATTGCAACATATTGATAACGATGATCGGGTAAAGAAACAACTGGAACAAATTATCGCTAAATTTCAGCATAAAAGAAAACTGCTGGAAAACGATAACCTTGAAAAGTTTAAATACAGAACTAATGGAAAAGACCCGGACCATTTTATTAATAGT
>JBHEOF010000160.1:0-250 GCA_046261715.1 Bacteroidales bacterium | reverse complement strand
TGATTTCATCAAAGATGTTGCTGAAACTCAATCACCTGAAAAATTGGACGAATTAAAAGGTGTATGGAGTTTTCTTGATGAACTAAAACCTGCTGCATCGTTGCAGTTCGTGTCTGAACATGATGATGAATCGAGAGGAATGGACAGGGGATATGGCAAGGGACAAAAACCGGAAGATTACCTGCTCAGCTTTCAACAATTCATAAAGGATAACATCAATAAAATTGCCGCACTTAACATTATTTGCACC
>JBHEOF010000016.1:47033-53811 GCA_046261715.1 Bacteroidales bacterium | reverse complement strand
GGCCCATTACATCATCAGGTACCATCGGCATACCGAATAATGGAATAAACAGTGCAATGCTGCAAAATAATATTGTAACAAGTGCAAAAATTGTTGATGGAACAATTACAGCATCCGACATAGGTTCATTACAGGTAGTTAAATCAATTAATTCAATCAAAGATGATGTAAATCTTGTTGCAGGATCGAATATTACTATAACACCAGGAGGACAGAATCTGACAATATCTGCTGCCGGAAGCACAGGTATCGGTGGAAGTGGCACAAACAACTATTTGCCCTTATTTGTGGGTAACACTACTTTGGGAAACTCGGTAGTCTACCAATCTTCAGGTAACATAGGTATTGGTATGACAACACCTTCGGTCCCATTACATGTATATGGAACCGGTCAGGTAGGAATTCAATTCAATGGAAACAATGCTTATTATGCCAGTATTTATGTAAATGCAATAAATACAGATGCGTTTCCAGGGTTTGGTTTTTTGAAGAATGGTGTGCTGAGGGGGAAAATTGATGTGGATAATAATTATAATTTAAGATTTCGAACAGGACCTACCCTGAGTAATAGAATGGTTGTTGATTATAATGGCAATGTGGGGATCGGAACTACATCTCCATTATATCCGTTTCATGTTTCAGCTAACAGCATGTATGCCGGATATTTTTCTACAGATTTCCTTGCACATTCGGCTTGTGCGGTATATGGAAAATATTCAGGTACAGGTAGTATTGATGGTATTGGACTACATGGACAATCTACTCCCGCAAATAATTGCGGATATGGTGGATATTTTGAAGGAGGTTATATGGGTGTAAGAGGAATAGTTACTTCTTTGGGTTCAGGTTACTTTTATGGAATTAGCGGATCTACTACCAGTGGCACAGGCACAAATTTTGGGGTTTATGGTGGTGCTAGTAGTGGAACATATAATTATGGCGTTTATGGAAATGCTTCTGGAGGAACCACTAATTATGCTGGTTATTTCAGTGGCAATGCAGCTGTTACAGGTATTTTAAGTAAAGGGGGAGGATCCTTTAAAATTGATCATCCTTTAGATCCTGCTAATAAATATCTCTACCATTCCTTTGTTGAATCGCCAGATATGATGAATTTGTATAATGGCAATATTATAACAGATGGTTCCGGTTTTGCCTCAGTAACATTACCGGAATGGTTTGAAGCACTTAATATGGATTTCAGATATCAGTTAACCGTTATCGGTGATTTCGCGCAGGCAATTATTGCCCGGGAAATACAGGGGAACCGGTTTGAAATAAGAACTGACAAACCAAATATTAAAGTATCATGGCAGGTAACAGGAATCCGAAAAGATGCCTTTGCTGAAAAAAACAGGATACCTGTTGAAGAAAACAAAATAGGTGATAAAGCAGGGAAATATATTCATCCTGAGGCCTTTGGGTTGCCCGAATCTATGGGAATAGATTACGATAGAAACAGGGAGAGTTTAGAAAGGGAAAAGAGTGCACATTCAGATCAATAAGTGCCGTGCTGATCATAAAAAGGCGGTTCAGTGAAAATGCAATTTTAGAAGCATACATTGAATCGCTTTTTATCTTTTGTAAACTTTCTGGCTTATCATTATTTTCCCTTTTATAGTATTGGGTTAAATCTATAACGAGATATAGAAAATATTACATCCTAATTAATGGGAATTGGTTTTTGGCAGAAGTTTAGTGTGATTTAATTACGTTATTTCTTTGCTTAGATTGAAGAAATAAGGTAGTTGCTTCTGCCGGTTAAATAATTTTCAACAGCCTGTGATTTGCAGGTTGTGGGACGTACTGGAATCGAACCAGTGACCTCATGCCTGTCAAGCATGCGCTCTAAACCAACTGAGCTAACGTCCCGAAACTGAGTGTGCAAATGTAGAAATTATTTTTAAACATATTTAAATATCGAAATCCGAAGTGCGAAATCCAAAATCTGAAATTCGAAATCCGAACCGGGCCGAAGGCGAGCTCAGCGAAGCTAAATCTGAAATCCTTACTTCCCTGCTTTCTTATTTTCTTACTTTGTTATTCATCACGAAAACATCCCCCTGGCCCCCTTGAAAGGGGGAATAGGGCGGTATATTGAAAATCCCGGAACTATAATCCTTACTTTCCTATTTTCCTTATAGCCTATTACCCCTAAACATCTAAACTTCTAAACCCCTAAACTTTTAAAACTCTAAACCTACAACGGTATATTCCCATGCTTCTTAGCCGGTGTAACCTCTCTTTTGTTTTCGGTCATTTCAAGGGCCTGGATAAGCTTAAGCCGGGTTTGACGGGGATAGATGATTCCATCAATATGTCCGGATTCTGCAGCTTTGTATGGTGAGCAGAATTTCTCGCGATATTCTTCAGTGGCTTTGACCTTTTCTTCATCACTGAGTTTGTTGCGGTAAAGAATATTTACAGCCCCATCGGGACCCATAACTGCAATTTCAGCAGTGGGGTAGGCGTAATTTACATCGGCACCCAGGTGTTTGCTTGCCATAACCACATAAGCTCCTCCGTATGATTTGCGGGTAATAACAGTGATTTTAGGAACGGTGGCTTCAGCATAGGCGTAAAGTAGTTTTGCGCCGTGCTTGATGATACCACCCAGTTCCTGTCCCACACCCGGCAGGAATCCCGGTACATCGCAGAATGTAATGATGGGAATATTAAAAGCATCACAGAACCTCACAAAACGGGCGCCTTTGAGTGATGCATCAATGTCGAGCACACCGGCCAGCATGGCAGGCTGATTGGCCACTATACCCACAGGCTTGCCGTTAAGACGGGCAAACCCGGTAATGATATTCTGCGCATAATGGGGTTGTACCTCAAAAAAATTAAGGTCATCGGCCACAGCGGTTATGATCTCCATCATGTCGTAAGGCTTGTTGGGATCTGTGGGTATAAGATCACGCAGTTTGATCTCTTCCCTGTGGGGTGAATCAGTGCATGGTTTCACCGGTGGGTCTTCCATATTGTTGGAAGGCAGGAAGCTTATCAGTTCGCGGATCATCATCATGGCCTGGTCATCGTCGTCAGCCGTAAAGTGCGCCACACCGCTTTTGGAGTTGTGGGTCATGGCACCCCCCAGATCTTCTTTGGTTACATCTTCGTGGGTAACGGTTTTTATAACATCCGGGCCGGTAACAAACATATAGCTGGTTTTACGGGTCATAAAGATAAAATCGGTGATTGCCGGTGAATAAACCGCGCCGCCGGCACAGGGACCCAAAATGGCACTGATTTGTGGTACTACCCCGCTGGCACGTACATTGCGCATAAAGATATCACCATACCCGGCCAGACTTTCCACTCCTTCCTGTATGCGGGCACCACCGCTGTCGTTCAGACCGATAAGCGGTGCTCCCATTTTTACAGCAAGGTCCATGATCTTGGTCACCTTGTTGGCATTGGCACGGCTCAGTGAGCCTCCGAAAACGGTGAAGTCCTGTGCAAAAACATAAACGAGTCTGCCATCAATCTTTCCATAGCCGGTTACGATGCCATCACCCGGAATTTTCTCCATTTCAAAATCCTGGTTGCGGTTGGCGACGAATTTGTCAATTTCCACAAAGGTTTCGGCATCCAGTAATTGTTTGATCCGTTCGCGTGCTGTGCTTCTGCCTGATGCATGAATTTTGTCAATCTTTTCCTGGCCACCACCCAGTTCAGCGGCCTGATGCATTTGGGTGAGTTTGTCGATTTTTTGTTTTGTATCCATTTCTCAAATTTTTACTGCGGAGACACAGAGACGCAAAGTTTATTTTAAATTATCCTCGTTTCTGGTCTTCGATTAAAAGTTATTTACAAATCGTTTAAATCCATCTTTTAAAAGTGGAGTATTGAAATTAATCAGATATCCCAGTTTTTTATTTGCCAGTTTCAGGTATGAAATAATCTGAGCTTCATGAACCGGCAGAAGAGCTTCAACCGCCTTAAGTTCGATAATTATTTCTCCTTCTACTAAAAGGTCAATTTTAAAAGTCTTATCAAGTTTTTTGCCCTTATAATATAAAGGCAGAAAGACTTCACTTTTGCATATAATATCGCGGTAAGTTAATTCATTAAAAAGACACTGATGATAAACCGATTCCAATAATCCAGGTCCCATTTCTTTATGCACATGAATGGATGCATCCAATATCTCTTTTCCTAAATTATTGTATTTTTCTCTTCTCATAACTCAATAATTCTCTGCGTAACTCAGCGTCTCTCCGTCTCTGCGGTTATCTACTCCACCACCACCATCACCTTCTTAGCCTCCACCGTATCTCCTTCTTTAACCCGTATCTCTTTCACCACTCCATCCTTCTTCGCTTTGAATTCGCTTTCCATTTTCATGGCAGAAAAAATTACCAGTGTTTGACCGGCTTCCACGGTATCTCCAATATTCACCGGGATTTTTACCACTTTACCGGGTATAGGCGCTACCACTGTGTTTTCAGCATCTTCTTCGCTGCCTTTTAACCGGGCAGCCAGATATTTTGATTCTGCATCAATGATCTCAGTCTCATAGCTGTTTTTATAGGTATTTATAGTATACTTCTTAACATTTTCTCCGGGGATAAGCTCTATGTTATAAGAGTTGTTATTGTGTATGATTGAGAAAATACCGGGATTGACTTTTTCGAAATCCAGTTGATATTCTTTATCATCAACTTTTATATTTACAAAAGTACCATCCCATTGCAGTAATTCTACCCGGGCAGTTCGGTTATTGATTTTTACTTCGTATGACATAAGTTTTTTCTGATTATAATTTTAAAACACTTCTGATCCTGCTGTAATCTTTCCAGTTATTTTTTAAAGCTGTCATTTCTTTGGGAGATGCTTTACGTATTCTGTATATATATTCAAGGAAAGCAGCAATAATCACCATATCTTCACAATCATCATCACACCCTGCTTCATGCTTCATAAGATGTTTTATGTTTTCATCAATGAAGTGGGTAGTATAGTTGCCATTTACAAAATCGGGAGCAGTCATTATATTTTCGAGAAAATTGAGAGAATTTTTCACTCCTGCTATTTTAAATTCCTGTAATGCACGTATGGTTCGTTCAACGGCATCTTTTCGATCGCGGCCCCACACGATAAGCTTGGCAATGAGCGGGTCATAATAAATAGGTATTTCAAAGCCTTCGTAAACATAACCATCCACCCTTACACCAACACCATAGGGTATGGTAATATGCGTGACTTTACCCGGTGCCGGCATGAAGTTATTTGCTGCATCTTCAGCATACACCCTGCACTCAATGGCATGGCCGTTTTGCTTGAGATCTTCCTGTTTGTAAGAAAGTTTTTCGCCTGAAGCAATGCGTATTTGTTCCTTAACCAGGTCAATACCCACAACCCTTTCAGTAATTGGGTGCTCAACCTGCAAACGGGTATTCATTTCAAGAAAATAATAGTTGAGATTATTGTCAACTATAAATTCTATGGTTCCGGCACCTTCATAGTCCACAGCTTTTGTAGCAGCCACAGCAGCTTTGCCCATTTCTTCACGAACTTCCGGTGTAAGGATGGGAGAGGGGGTTTCCTCAATTATCTTCTGGTGGCGCCGCTGCACAGAGCATTCACGCTCAAAAAGATGAATGGCATTACCGTGCTGGTCGGCCAGGATCTGAAACTCGATGTGATGGGGCGACTCAATATATTTCTCAATATATACCGCATCATCGCCAAAGGCTGATTTTGCTTCTGAGCGTGCTGCACGTATAGCGCTTTTAATTTCCGTTTCTTTTTTAACCAGCCGCATGCCCTTACCACCGCCCCCTGCCGATGCTTTGATCATTACAGGTAAGCCAATTATCTGAACTGTTTTTATGGCTTCTTCTTCTGATGTTATAGCCGCCTGCGTACCTGGCACCACAGGCACATTTGCTGCCATCATGGTTTTTCGTGCTGTAATTTTGTCACCCATCTGCGAAATGGCATATGGCCCCGGCCCTATAAATTTAATCCCGGCTTTTTGGCATTTCTCAGAAAAGACAGCGTTTTCTGATAAAAATCCATAACCGGGATGTATGGCGTCGGCTTTGCTCTTTTGGGCTACTTCCAGGATTTTTTCCATATTAAGATAGGATTCGCTGGAAGGAGATGCTCCGATATGATAGGCCTCATCGGCATACAAAACATGCATGGCTTTGCGATCGGCATCGGAATACACGGCAATGGTGCGGAGACCCATCTCACGGCACGATCGCATAATTCGCACAGCAATCTCGCCGCGGTTGGCCACGAGTACTTTTTTAATCATAGTTTGTCCTTTTGGTTTCGACTTCTTTATTGATATCTAAATTTACAAAACAAATTCCGAAAATCATGAAAAGTTTTTAATGAAAAGGAATTATGTAAGGTTCTATTAAAACTTTTATAAAAGGTTTTAAACATTTTATTTTTAAATCTTGTTCAGTCTAACTTTAATTAAATGACAAAATGACTGATAAAAACTATGGCAAAAGATTTGATATGCGCAGGTATCTAAATATTAATATATATCGTATTCAAAGACAGTAACTAAAATATATTCAATGATTTATAAGGCCAGGGAAGATTAATACTTTCATATTATTGGCCGTAAAAAAAAAGTACTATGTTAACAGAAATTAAACAAGAAGAATTCGAAAAGGAATTACAACAACATGAAAACCTGGTTTTAGACTTTTATTCAACCGAGTGTCCACCTTGTGAAGCCCTGGCTCCAAAATTTGAGAGTCTGGCCGATGCTTATGGAAAGGATGTTCGTTTTGTAAAAATTTTCAGG